>NZ_JANIAG010000027.1:0-42008 GCF_028682155.1 Pseudomonas sp. 39004 | reverse complement strand
TGTGCATATCCGCCGACAACACCGCCGCCATGAACGGCGCCGGGTAGTGGGTCTTGAGCCAGGCGGTCTGGTACGACACCAAGCCATAGGCGGCAGAGTGGGATTTGTTGAAACCGTAACCGGCGAACTTCTCTACCAGGTCGAAGATGTTACCTGCCAGGTCACCATCAATGCCGTTATTGGCGCAACCTTCGATGAAACCGCCGCGCTGCTTGGCCATTTCCTCGGGCTTTTTCTTACCCATGGCACGACGCAGCATGTCGGCACCGCCCAGGGTATAGCCGGCCATGACCTGGGCAATCTGCATCACCTGCTCTTGATACAGGATGATGCCGTAGGTGGGCGCCAGTACCGGCTGCAGGCCGTCATACTGGTAATCCGGGTGCGGGTAGGCCAGCTCGGCGCGGCCGTGCTTGCGGTTGATGAAGTCGTCCACCATGCCCGACTGCAGCGGGCCCGGGCGGAACAGCGCCACCAGTGCGATAAGGTCTTCCAGGCAGTCCGGCTTGAGCTTCTTGATCAACTCCTTCATGCCGCGCGATTCGAGCTGGAACACTGCCGTGGTCTCGGCTTTTTGCAGCAGCTCGTAAGTCTTGCGGTCATCCAGCGGAATGAAGTCGATGTTCAGGTCCGGCAGGTCCTGCTTGGCCTGCTCACGGTTGATCGTCTCCATCGCCCACTTGATGATGGTCAGTGTGCGCAGGCCGAGGAAGTCGAACTTGACCAGCCCGGCGGCCTCGACATCGTCCTTGTCGAACTGGGTCACCAGGCCGCCGCCTTCTTCGTCACAGGCGATCGGCGAGAAGTCGGTGAGCTTGGTCGGGGCGATTACCACGCCACCGGCGTGTTTGCCGGTACCGCGGGTGACCCCCTCGAGCTTGAGGGCCATGTCCCAGATCTCGCGGGCATCTTCGTCGCCCTTGAGGAAGTCACGCAGGATTTCTTCCTGCTCGTAGGCCTTCTCCAGGGTCATGCCGACTTCGAAGGGGATCATCTTCGACAGGCGGTCGGCCAGGCCGTAGGACTTGCCCTGCACCCGCGCCACGTCGCGCACCACCGCCTTGGCGGCCATGGTACCGAAGGTGATGATCTGGCTGACCGCGTTACGCCCGTAGGCATCGGCCACATATTCAATGACCCGGTCGCGGCCATCCATGCAGAAGTCGACGTCGAAGTCGGGCATGGATACACGTTCAGGGTTGAGGAAGCGCTCGAACAGCAGGTCGTAGGCCAGCGGGTCGAGGTCGGTGATCTTCAGCACGTAGGCGACCAAAGAACCGGCACCCGAACCCCGGCCCGGGCCCACCGGCACACCGTTGTTCTTGGCCCACTTGATGAAGTCCATAACGATCAGGAAGTAGCCCGGGAAGCCCATCTGGATGATGATGTCCAGCTCGAACTTCAGGCGGTCCAGGTAGACCTGGCGCTTTTCTTCATAGTCTGGCGTGGTCTCCTTGGGCCAGAGCACCGCCAGGCGCTCCTCCAGGCCTTCATGGGAGACATGGCGCAGATAATCGTCGATGCCCATGCCGTTGGGCGTGGGGAAGTCGGGCAGGAAGTGCTTGCCCAACTGCACCTGGATGTTGCAACGCTTGGCGATTTCGACGGTGTTGGCGATGGCGTCGGGCAGGTCGCTGAACAGCTCGGCCATTTCGTCCGAGCTCTTGAGGTACTGCTGGTCACTGTAGTTACGCGGGCGACGCGGGTCGTCCAGGGTCCAGCCCTCACCGATGCAGACACGGGTTTCGTGGGCATCGTAGTCGGCCTGCTTGATGAAGCGCACATCGTTGGTCGCCACCAGCGGCGCGCCAACCTTGTCGGCCAGGGCCACGGCGGCGTGCACGTATTCTTCGTCGCGCGCGCGGTTGGTGCGCTGCACTTCGACGTAGAAGCGCTCGGGGAACATGCCCAGCCAATCGCGCAGCAGCGCTTCGGCCTCTTCAACCCTGCCGCCCAGCAGCGCCGCGCCGATGTCGCCTTCCTTGCCGGCGGACAAGGCGATCAGGCCCTCGCTGGCGGGGGCGATCCATTCACGCTGCAGAATCACCAGGCCATTACGCTGGCCTTCGACCCAGCCCCGCGAAATCAGCTCGGTGAGGTTGCGATAGCCCGTGGGGTTCATCGCCAGGAAGCAGATGCGCGACAACGGTGCTTCCGGGTCGGCCCCGGCCAGCCACAGGTCGGCACCACAGATCGGCTTGATCCCGGCGCCCATGGCGGACTTGTAGAATTTCACCAGCGAGCACATGTTGCTCTGGTCGGTGATCGCCACCGCCGGCATGTTCATCCCCGCCAGCGCCTTGGCCAGCGGTTTGATCCGCACCAGACCGTCGACCAGCGAGAATTCGGAGTGCACGCGAAGGTGAACGAAGGGAACCGACATGGATGATCCTGTAGCAGAACGACAAGGGCGGGATTGTAGCGTAAAAACGAGGGTATTTTGGGGCCGCTGCGCGGCCCTGGCAGGCTAAATCAAGGAATCGACAACGCCTTCGCGCGCTTCCCAGGCCGCCCGCACAGGCGCAAAGGAACGCCGATGAATGGGCGTTGGCCCAAGCCGCGCCAGGGCCTCAAGGTGCACCGGCGTCGGGTAGCCCTTGTGCCCACCGATGCCATAACCGGGGTAGATCAGCTCGAACGCGCTCATCTCTCGGTCACGTGTCACCTTGGCCAGGATCGAGGCCGCCGCGATCGCCGGCACCTGGCTATCACCCTTGATCACCGGCGCCGCAGGCACTGCGAGTTTCGGACAGCGGTTACCGTCGATCAGTGCCAGCTTGGGCGTAACGTGCAGGCCCTCGACCGCGCGCTGCATCGCCAGCATGGTGGCCTGAAGGATGTTCAGGCGATCGATTTCGTCGACCTCGGCGCGGGCAATGCAATAGCTCAGTGCCTTTTCGCAGATTTCGTCGAACAACGCTTCGCGCTTGGCTTCGGTGAGCTTCTTCGAATCATTCAGGCCCAGGATCGGCCGTGCCGGATCGAGGATCACCGCAGCGGTGACCACCGCACCGCACAGCGGGCCACGGCCGACTTCATCGACACCGGCGACCAGTTCTTCGACCAGGTTGAAATCCAGTCCTACTTGCATGTCAGCGGTCCTTGAGCAAAGCCAGCACCGCCTCGGCCGCCTGGTTGGAGGCGTCCCGGCGCAGGGTGCGGTGAATCTCGTCGAAACGTTCGGTCTGCTGGCTGCCGTCGGCCACCAAGGGGACCAAGGTCTGCGCCAGGGCTTCGCTGGTGGCGTCATCCTGCAACAGTTCAGGCACCAGCGCACGCTGGGCCAGCAGGTTGGGCAACGACACGTAGGGGCTTTTCACCAGGCGCTTGAGAATCCAGTAGGTCAGCGGCGCCAGGCGGTAGGCCACCACCATGGGCCGCTTGTACAGCAGGGCCTCCAGGGTGGCGGTACCCGACGCAATCAGCACCGCATCACAGGCCGCCAAGGCCTGGTGTGACTGGCCGTCGAGCAGGGTCAGCGGCAGCTCGCGCCCTTCGAGCATCTGCTCGACCTGGGCACGCCGCGCGGCATTGGCACACGGCAGCACGAAACGTACACCTGGCACCCGCTCGCGCAAGCGCTCGGCCGCATCGAGGAACAGCGCGCCAAGGCGCCCGACCTCACCGCCACGGCTGCCTGGCATCAGTGCAACCACCGGGCCGGGCCCCAGGCCAAGCTCACTGCGCGCCGCCTGCCGATCCGCTTCGAGGGGGATGGTGTCGGCCAGCGGGTGGCCGACAAAGCGCACCGGCACACCCTGCTCTTCGTAGAACCGCGCCTCGAACGGCAGCAGTGTCAGCATCAGGTCGCAGCCTTCACGGATCTTCAGCACGCGCTTCTGCCGCCAGGCCCACACGGAAGGGCTGACGTAGTGCACGGTCTTGATACCGGCCTGACGAAGTTTCAATTCGATATTGAGGGTGAAATCCGGGGCGTCGATGCCGATGAACACATTGGGCTTTTCGGCGATCAGCGTCTGGATCAGCAGTTTACGGCGCTTGAGCAGCTCACGCAGGCGCCCCAGCACTTCGACCAGGCCCATCACGGCCAGGCGCTCCATGGGGAAATAGGACTGCAGGCCTTCGGCTTCCATCAAGGAGCCGCGAACGCCGATGAACCGTACGTCGGGATGGCGGGCCTTGAGGGCGCGCATCAAGCCGGAACCGAGAATATCGCCGCTGGCCTCACCCGCGACCAGGGCTACGCAAAGCTGGGCCATGTCAGCGCGTGATGCCGCGTGCGGAATTCAGGATCGACTGACGGAACAGCTCGACCTCGGGGTGCTGGGCTGCCGGCTCGTCCAGCGCCTTGATTGCATCTTCGACGGTCAGGCCCTGACGATAGACGATCTTGTAGCAACGCCGCAGGGTATGAATGACCTCGTCGCTGAAACCCCGGCGGCGCATGCCTTCGAAGTTCATGCTCCGGGCTTCGGCCGGGCTGCCGAACACCGTGACGAAGGCCGGCACGTCCTTGCCGATCGCCGTGCCCATGCCAGAAAACGCATGAGCACCGATATGGCAATACTGGTGCACCAAGGTGTACCCGGACAAAATCGCCCAGTCACCCACGTGCACATGCCCGGCCAACGCGGTGTTGTTCACCAGAATGCAATGATTGCCGATGACACTGTCGTGACCGATGTGCGCATAGGCCATGATCAGGTTGTGATCGCCCAGGGTGGTTTCGGCACGGTCCTGAACGGTACCGCGGTGAATGGTCACGCCTTCGCGGATCACATTGTGATCGCCAATCACCAGACGGGTCGGCTCACCCTTGTACTTGAGGTCAGGAGTGTCTTCGCCGATCGAGGAAAACTGGTAGATACGGTTGTGCTTGCCGATACGGGTCGGCCCTTTGAGCACCACATGCGGGCCAATGATGGTGCCCTCCCCGATTTCGACATCGGGGCCTACGATCGACCACGGGCCCACCTCGACACCATCGGCCAGCTTGGCCGATGGGTCGATGATGGCCCGTGGATCAATCGAATTCATAGGGAGCGTTCCGCGCAGGTGATCTGTGCCGAGCATACAGGCTTGCCGTCGACCAGGGCGCGGCATTCGAATTTCCAGATCATGCTCTTGCGGCTGAGGAACTTGGCTTCCAGCACAAGCTGGTCACCCGGCAATACCGGCTGACGGAAACGCAGTTTGTCGGAACCGACAAAGTAGTACAGGGTGCCGTCAGCCGGCTTGGCATCGAGCATCTTGAAACCGAGAATACCGGCCGCCTGGGCCATGGCCTCGATGATCAGAACGCCCGGCATGATCGGGTGGGCCGGAAAATGGCCATTGAAGAACGGCTCGTTGATGCTGACATTCTTGTAGGCACGAATGCTCTGGGCCTCGAAGTCCAGATCCGTCACGCGGTCCACCAGCAGGAACGGGTAACGGTGAGGCAGGTATTCGCGAATCTCGTTGATGTCCATCATTTCGGGGGGAAGCCTGTAATAAGAATAGGGAGCGCAGGTGCTGACCACGCGCTCCTTTTGCAGTCCAAAGAGGAGCCAGCTAGCGTCTGTTCACTCTTGCTCAGGGAATGGTATCAGCCTTCTGATGCCGGCTGGCCACCTGAGGTCACGGTATCGATGCGCTTTTCCACCTGCTGGAGACGCTTGGCCATGTCGTCCAGGTGGCGGATACGCGCGGCGCTCTTGCGCCAGTCAGCCAATGGCTGCATGGCTGTGCCGGAAGAATAGGCACCCGGTTCGGTGATCGATCGGGTCACCATGGTCATGCCAGACACAAAAACGTTATCACAGACGTCAATATGGCCCACCATGCCGACACCGCCCGCAATGGTGCAGTGCTTGCCGATGCGCGTGCTGCCGGAAATGCCAACACAGGCAGCCATCGCCGTGTGCTCGCCGATCTGGACGTTATGGGCGATCTGGATCTGGTTGTCGAGCTTGACCCCGTCGGCAATGCGCGTGTCCGACAGCGCACCACGGTCAATGGCCGTGTTGACGCCGATTTCCACATCATCACCGATGGTCACGCCGCCGATCTGGGCAATCTTGCGCCACACGCCCTTCTCGTTGGCGAAGCCGAAGCCCTCGCCACCGATCACCGCACCCGACTGGATGACGACACGCTTGCCGATGGTCACGTCATGGTACAGGGTGACCCGTGGCGCCAGCCAACCACCCTCACCGATGACGCAGCGGGCACCGACCACGCAATGAGCACCGATGCTGACATTGGCCGCAATTCGCGCACCGCTCTCGACGACCGCGAACGGGCCGATGCTGGCACTGGCATCCACCTGTGCATCTTCAGCCACCACGGCGCTGGGATGAACTCCCGCCACAGCCTTGGGCTTGGGATCGAACAGATGGGAAATGCGTGCATAGGCCAGGTACGGATCAGCGACGATCAGTGCGTTGCCGGCAAAGCCTTCAGCATCCGCAGCCTTTAGCAGTACCGCTGCCGCCTGGCTGTTATCCAGGAATTTGCGGTACTGCGGGTTGGCGAGGAAGCTCAATTGACCGGGCCCGGCCTCCTGCAAGGTGGCCAGCCCGGTAATCTGCAGCGCCTCAGGCCCCTTGAGGGTGGCCCCGAGGGCTTCGGCCAGCTGGCCAAGCGTCATGGTCAAGGTCATATCAACGGGCTTGGTTCATGCGCTCGATGACTTGGCGGGTGATGTCGTACTGAGGTTTGACATCGATGACCGCGCCACGCTCGAGGACCAGGTCGAAACCGCCCTTCTTGATCACTTCCTCGACAGCGCCGTCCAGCTTGGGCTTGAGCTGCTTGAGCATGTCGCGATCAGCAACGGCCTTGGCTTCGTTCAGTTCCTTGGACTGGAACTGGAAGTCGCGGGCCTTTTGCTTGAACTCGAGCTCCAGGCGCTCACGCTCCTGCTGCTGCATCTTGTCGCCGCCCTTGATCAGGCGGTCCTGGATGCCCTTGGCGCTGCTTTCCAGGCTCTTGAGCTTGGTCAGTTGCGGGCCGAATTTTTTCTCGGCATCGACCGCATACTTCTTGGCGGCATCCGATTCAAGCAGGGCCATCTGATAGTTCAGGACGGCAACCTTCATTTCGGCGAAAGCCGGGGTGGCGACCAGCGCCGCGGCCAAGATGGCCAGTTGAGTCAACTTACGCACGATGCACTCCTGGATAAACCGTTGTCGTTATGCAAGGGCCGACCTTAGAAGGTCTGGCCCAGAGAGAATTGGAACACCTGGGTATCGGCGTCGTCCGGTTTCTTGATCGGCATCGCCAGGCTGAAGCTCAACGGGCCCAGCGCAGTAATCCAGGTCACACCCAGGCCCACGGAGCTGGCCATGTCCGAGAAACCGACCTTGGCGCAATCAGGCTTGGAACCGCAATTGGTGTCGAACACGTTACCCACGTCCCAGAACACGGAAGTGCGCAGCGAACGTTGGTCTTTGACGAACGGCAGCGGGAACAGCAGTTCTACACCACCCTGGACCAGCACGTTGCCACCGAACGGCAGCGGATCCTGATCCGGGTCTTCGATAGTGCCCGGGTTGGTACCCCTACTCGGCGTGCTGCGCGGCCCCAGGCTGCTGTCCTTGAAGCCACGGACGGAGTTGAAGCCACCCGCGTAGTAGTTCTCGTAGAACGGCAGGCCGGAAGTGCCACCGAAACCATCACCATAGCCCAGTTCAGTGTGCAGGCGCAGGGTGTATTCGTTATTGATCGGCTTGAACAGCTGGCCGCGGTAGTCAAGCTTGTAGAACGACAGGTCGCTGCCCGGAATGGTCGACTCCAGGGTCAAGCTCTGGGAGTGACCACGGGTAGCCAACACGCCTTTGTTCAAGGTCGACTCGGACCAGCCGATCGACGCTTTGAAGTTGAGGAAGCTGTCGCCCTCTTCTTCGAGGAAATTGAAGATCTCGTCAACGGTGTACTTACCGGTCTTGATCTTGTCCTGCTGAACGCTCAGGCCGTAGGTCAGGCGCGAGGTCTCGCTGATCGGGTAACCCAGGCTGACGCCAGCGCCAAGGCTGTCGACCGCATAGCTGGCAACGTCGACATCGAGGTCGTCGTAGTCGGTGCTGCGGTAGAAGGCGTTGTAGCCCAGGCTGACGCCGTCTGCGGTGAAGTAGGGGTCGACGAAACCGAAGTTGTATCGGGTCTGGTACTCGGAACGGGTCAGGCCGATGGAGACCTTGTTACCCGTACCCAGGAAGTTGCTCTGGCTGATCGAGCCGCCGAGGATCAGGCCGGCGCTCTGGGCGAAACCGACGCTGGCGGTGATCGAGCCGGAGGCTTGTTCTTCGACGCTGTAGTTGACGTCGACCTGGTCATCGGTGCCGGGCACCGGTGGCGTTTCGACGTTGACTTCCTTGAAGAAGCCCAGACGCTCAAGACGGGTCTTGGACTGGTCGATCAGGTAGGTCGAAGCCCAGCCGCCTTCCATCTGGCGCATCTCGCGACGCAGCACTTCGTCTTCGGTCTTGGTGTTGCCGCGGTAGTTGATGCGGTTGACGTAGGCACGCTTGCCCGGGTCGACCACGAACATGATATCGACGGTGTGGTCTTCATCATTGGGCTGCGGCACGCCATTGACGTTGGCGAAGGTATAGCCTTCGTTACCCAGGCGACGGGTGATCAGCTCGGACGTGGTGGTCATCACCTTGCGCGAGAATACCTGGCCCGGCTGCACCAGCAGCAGCGACTTGACCTGGTCTTCAGGAACCTTGAGGTCACCGGAGAGCTTCACGTCACGGACGGTGTACTTCTCGCCTTCGTTGATGTTGACGGTGATGTAGACGTGCTTCTTGTCTGGCGTGATGGACACCTGGGTAGAGGCGATATCCATGTTGATGTAGCCGCGGTCCAGGTAGTAGGAACGCAAACGCTCCAGGTCACCGGACAGTTTTTCACGGGCGTACTTGTCGTCGTTCTTGAAGAACGACAGCCAGTTGGTGGTTTTCAGCTCGAACAGCTGCGACAGCTCTTCGTCGTCGAAGACGTTGTTGCCCACCACGTTGATGTGCTGGATGGCGGCGACGGTGCCTTCGTTGATCTTGATTTTCAGCGCGACGCGGTTGCGCGGCTGCGGCACGACTTCGGCGTCGACCTCGGCCGAGTAGCGGCCCTGGGCCACGTACTGGCGCTGCAGCTCGTTACGCACACCTTCGAGGGTGGCGCGCTGGAAGATTTCGCCTTCAGCCAGGCCCGACTGCTTCAGGCCCTTCATCAGGTCTTCGGTGCTGATCGCCTTGTTGCCTTCGATTTCGATGCTCGACACCGACGGGCGCTCGACCACGTTGATGATCAGGACATTGCCATCGCGGTTCAGCTGGATGTCCTGGAAGAAACCGGTCTTGAACAGGGAACGGGTCGAGTCCACGAGGCGCCGATCGTCGGCCTGGTCGCCCACGTTAAGGGGCAAGGCACCGAAGACGCTGCCGGCGGATACCCGCTGCAGGCCGTTGACACGAATATCGGAGATGGTGAAGGACTCGGCGTGAACTTCAGCGATCATCAGTGCGGAGAGGACCGCAGTTAGCAGCAGACGTTTCATGAAGTCCTTTTATTCCAACTGGCAATAAACAACCCGCCGCAAAAAGACGGCGGGTTCGCAATTGAGCGAAGCTTTTAAAGTCGACCCAGATCGTTGATCAGGGCGAGCAACATCACCCCTATGACCAAACTGATACCGATCTGGACCCCCCAACCTTGTACCCGGTCCGACAGCGGACGACCGCGCGCCCACTCAACCAGGTAAAACAGCAAATGCCCCCCATCCAGTACTGGAATGGGCAGCAGGTTAAGAACCCCCAGGCTTATGCTCAGGTAGGCCAGGAAATTCAGGAAATCCCCCACGCCGGACTGGGCTGAAGCGCCCGCCACTTTAGCAATGGTTATCGGTCCGCTCAAGTTTTTTACCGAGAGCTCTCCGAACAGCATTTTCTTCAGCGACTCGAGGGTCAGGACACTCATGTTCCAGGTGCGCGACAAGCCCTCGCCCACCGCTTCCAGCGGGCCATAGCTGACTTCGCGAAGCATGTTGGCAGGCCATTCGCCACCTTTTACCCCTGCCCCCAGGTAGCCGCCCGAGGCCTTACCCTCGCCCCGCTGGGCCAGGGTTACCGGCACATCCAGGGCAGCGCCGTCGCGCTCCACACGTACCACCACCTTGGCATGCGGGCGGGCGCGCACGGCATCGACCACCTGCTGCCATTCGGTGACGACCACACCGTCGATGGCCAGCAACTTGTCGCCCGTCTTCAGGCCCGCCGCTGCGGCCGGCCCTTTCGATTCGATTTCGGCCAGCACCGGCACGATCACCGGGCGCCAGGGGCGCAAGCCCAGGGACTGGATAGGGTCCGGTTCGTCAGCGCCTTTCAGCCAGTGGTCCAGCTTGATCTGCAGTTGACGCTCGGCGCTGGCGCCTTCATCGCGCACGCCCACCTGCAGGGTGCCGCTCTCGCCCAGGCGGCGCACCAGTTGCAGGTTGACCGCTGACCAACCGCTGGTCGGTTTGCCATCGATGGATACAATTTCCTGACCAGCGGCCAGGCCTGCCGAGGCTGCCAGGCTGTCTACCTCGACCCCACCGATGACCGGGCGGATCTGCTGGGTGCCGAGCATGGCCAGCAGCCAGAAGAACACGATGGCCAAGAGGAAATTGGCAATCGGCCCTGCTGCGACGATGGCAATGCGCTGACGCACGGATTTGCGGTTGAACGACTGGTCGGCCAGCGCAGGCGGTACATCGCCTTCGCGCTCGTCGAGCATCTTGACGTAGCCACCCAGCGGGATCGCTGCCACCACGAACTCGGTACCCTGCCGATCATGCCAGCGCAGCAGCGGCGTGCCGAAGCCTACCGAAAAACGCAGCACCTTGACGCCGCAGCGTCGGGCCACCCAGAAGTGGCCGAATTCGTGAAACGTGACCAGAACACCCAACGCCACCAGGGTGCCGACAATCATGTAGAGCGCAGTCATATCTTTCTCCAGATGACGTTCAGCAGAACGACGTTTCGCACAAGCCCTGGCAGGCCTGCATCAGTGACCGTGACGCCTCAACCACTCGCGGGACAACTCCCGCGCACGCTGGTCGGCGGCAAATACCGCGTCCAACGATGCCAGTGGCACTACGGGCTCCTGATCGAGCACCTGTTCGATCATACCCGCGATCTCCGGGAAGCGGATACGCCGCTGCAGAAATGCCTCGACCGCCACTTCGTTGGCCGCGTTGAGCACTGCGGGCGCGCTGTTGCCGGCCTCGGCAGCCTGCCGCGCCAGGCGCAGGCAAGGGAAGCGCTGTTCGTCAGGGGCCTGGAAATCCAGACGCGCGATGGCGAACAAGTCCAGCGGGGCAACCCCGGAATCAATACGCTCTGGCCAGGCCAGCGCGTTGGCGATAGGCGTGCGCATGTCGGGGTTGCCCAACTGGGCGAGCACCGAACCGTCCACGTAATCCACCAGCGAGTGGATCACGCTCTGCGGGTGCACCACCACCTCGACCTTGGCGGGCGAGGCATCGAACAACCAGCACGCCTCGATCAACTCCAGGCCCTTGTTCATCATGCTGGCCGAATCCACGGAAATCTTGCGACCCATGGACCAGTTGGGATGGGCGCAGGCCTGTTCCGGGGTGACATCGGCCAGGGCCGCATGCGGTGTTTCGCGGAACGGGCCGCCCGACGCGGTGAGCAGGATGCGGCGCACCCCAACCTGGCTCAGGCCACGGGCATAGTCACCCGGCAGGCACTGGAAGATCGCATTGTGCTCGCTGTCGATCGGCAACAGCACGGCACCACTGCGCCGCACCGCCTCCATGAACAGCGCGCCGGACATCACCAGCGCCTCCTTGTTGGCCAGCAGCACCTTCTTGCCCGCCTCGACGGCCGCCAAGGTCGGTCGCAGCCCGGCCGCGCCCACGATGGCCGCCATGACCGCATCCACTTCCGCCGCCGCAGCCACCTGGCACAGCCCCGCCTCGCCTTCCAGCACCTGCGTGGCGCAACCCGCTGCCGCCAGGCCGTCACGTAAACGTGCAGCACCCTCGGCACTTGGCACCACCGCAAACTCGGGACGATGGCGCACGCACAACGCCAGCAACTCATCGATGCGCGAATAGCCGCTCAATGCGAAAACCGAGTAGCGCTCGGGGTGACGCGCGATCACATCCAGCGTGCTCAGGCCAATGGAGCCTGTGGCGCCAAGCACGGTGATGCGTTGCACTGCACTCACATCACACCCCATTCAGCAGCCCACAGCAACACCGCAAACAGCGGGATAGCTGCGGTCAGGCTGTCGATGCGGTCAAGCACGCCACCATGGCCGGGCAGCAGGTTACTGCTGTCCTTGATGCCGGAACGCCGCTTGAACATGCTTTCGGTCAGGTCACCGATCACCGAGGCCATGACCACCAGCGCCGCGCCCAGCAGGCCCAGCAAAATCTGGCCGATGCCCCAGTCGCGACTGATACCGACTGCCAGGGTGATGACCAGGCTGACGGCCAGGCCGCCATAGACGCCTTCCCAGCTCTTGCCCGGGCTGACCTGCGGCGCCAGCTTGCGCTTGCCGAAGGCTCGGCCAGAGAAATAGGCACCGATGTCGGCGGCCCATACCAGCACCATCACCGACAGGATCAGCCAGTTGCCCAGCGGCCAGTGCTTGAGCAGCACCAGGCCCTGCCACGCCGGCAGCAATACCAGCAGGCCGATCAGCAGGCGGCAGGCCGCACTGGCCCACAGTTCGCTGCTGCGCGGGTAGGTCAGCACCAGCCAGGTGGCCAACGCCCACCAGATCACCGACGCACCGAGCACCCAGGGCGCCAGGTCAGGCATCAGGTGCAGCAGCATCAGCGCACCGCCGACGACGGCGGCATAGGCAATGCGCAGCGGCTGGGCCATCAACCCAGCCAGGCGCGCCCACTCCCAGGCCCCGAGGGTGACCACGAAGCCGATGAACAGGGCGAAATCCCCACCGTTGAGCAGGAAGAAGCCACCCAGCGCGACCGGCAGCAGGATCAGCGCGGTAATGATGCGTTGTTTAAGCATTAAGCACGAGCTCCAGCCTCGACCTGCTCGCTGGTCTTACCGAAGCGGCGCTGGCGCGAAGCGAAATCGGCCAGGGCATTGCGCATGGCCTCGTGTTTGAAGTCCGGCCAGTACAGGTCGGAGAAATACAGCTCGGCATAGGCCAGCTGCCACAGCAGGAAATTGCTGATGCGCCGCTCGCCACCGGTACGGATACACAAGTCGGGCAACGGCAACTCGCCCGTGGACAGGCAGGTTTGCAGCAGACCCGGCGTAATGTCGTCCGGGCGCAGATGGCCGGCCTGTACTTCCCGCGCCAGGCGCTGGGCAGCCTGGGCGATGTCCCACTGGCCACCGTAGTTGGCCGCGATCTGCAAGATGAAGCGGTTGTTGCCGGCGGTCAGCGCTTCAGCCTCACGCATGGCAGCCTGCAGCTCGGGATGGAAGCGTGAGCGATCGCCGATGATGCGCAAGCAGATGTTGTTCTCGTTGAGGCGGCGAGCCTCACGGCGCAAGGCCGAGAAGAACAGCTCCATCAGCGCACCGACTTCTTCGGCGGGGCGTTGCCAGTTCTCGCTGGAGAAGGCGAACAGGGTCAGCACCTCGACCCCCGATTCGGCACAGACTTCGATGACCGCGCGAACGGCATCGACGCCAGCCTTGTGCCCGGCAACGCCGGGCAACAGGCGCTTCTTCGCCCAGCGGTTGTTGCCATCCATGATGATCGCGACGTGTCGCGGCACCGAGGACGGCGCCGCTGGCTTGGTCTTTTCCATTAAAAAACCTCGGCCTTAAACGGCCAACAGGTCCTTTTCCTTGGCTTTGAACGCCGCGTCGATTTCAGCGACGAACTTGTCGGTGAGTTTCTGGATCTCGTCAGCAGCGCGACGTTCTTCGTCTTCGCTGATTTCCTTGTCCTTGGTCAGTTTCTTCAGGTCGGCGAGGGCATCGCGGCGCACGTTACGCACGGCAACCTTGGCATCTTCGGCAACGCCGCTGGCCTGCTTGGTGTAACCCTTGCGGGTTTCCTCGGTCAGGGCCGGCATCGGTACGCGGATGGTGGTACCGGCGCTGGACGGGTTCAGGCCCAGGTCGGAGGTCAGGATGGCCTTTTCAATGGCTGCGCTGAGGTTCTTGTCGTGGGCGACGATCTTCAGGGTGCGGGCGTCTTCGACGGAAATCGCAGCCACCTGGTTCAGCGGCATCTCGCTACCCCAGGCAGTCACCTTGACGCTGTCCAGGATGCTTGGGTGGGCGCGACCGGTGCGGATAGCGGCCAGGTGGCGACCCAGCGCCTCGATGGACTTGCCCATGCGGTCCTGGGCGTCTTTCTTGATAGCGTTGATCATTTTTGAACTTCCTCGATCAGAGTTCCTTCCGCGCCGCCATGCACGATGTTCAGCAAGGCGCCGGGTTTGTTCATGTTGAAGACGCGCAACGGCATCTTGTGGTCGCGGCACAGACAGATTGCCGTCAGATCCATCACACCCAGCTTGCGATCCAGCACTTCATCGTAGGTCAGATGATCGAACTTCTCGGCATGCGGGTCCTTGAATGGATCTGCAGTGTATACACCATCGACCTTGGTTGCCTTCAATACCACGTCGGCATCGATTTCGATGGCGCGCAGGCAAGCGGCGGAGTCGGTGGTAAAGAACGGGTTGCCGGTACCGGCAGCGAAGATCACGACCTCTTTGGCATTGAGGTGGCGCATGGCTTTGCGGCGATCATAGTGATCGGTTACGCCAACCATGGAAATGGCCGACATGACGATGGCGGTAATGTTTGCCCGCTCCAGCGCGTCGCGCATGGCCAGGGCGTTCATCACGGTCGCCAGCATGCCCATGTGGTCACCGGTGACGCGGTCCATGCCGGCTGCACTGAGCGCCGCACCACGGAACAAGTTGCCACCGCCGATCACCAGACCTACCTGAACACCGATGCCGACCAACTGGCCGACCTCCAGTGCCATGCGATCCAGGACCTTGGGGTCGATCCCGAACTCTTCCGAGCCCATCAGGGCCTCGCCGCTAAGTTTGAGTAGAATGCGTTTATAGCGAGCCTGATAACCACTGCCCTGCTGAGCCATTGCGAATCTCTCCTGCGGCGTTTGTAAAATTCTGCGGGCTGTTTGAGCCTGCGTGTAACTCTAACGTGACGCAGCGACTGCGTCAGCGAGGAACGGTTCTGAAAACCACTCCCGCTTTGACAAAGAGGCTGCGCGCGTGAGCGGGCAGCCTCTTTGGGGCGACAGACGGGTCTGTCTTACTGCTTGGCAGCAGCCAGCTGAGCAGCAACTTCTTCAGCGAAGTTGTCGACCGGCTTCTCGATGCCTTCGCCTACTTTGAAGTAGGTGAAGGAAACGATTTCAGCGCCGGCTTTCTTGGCCAGTTCGCCGACTTTGATTTCCGGGTTCATGACGAAGGCCTGTTCAACCAGGCTGGCTTCGGCCAGGAACTTGGAAATACGGCCTTTGATCATGTTCTCGACGATGTTCTCAGGCTTGCCTTTGATCTTGTCTTCGTTCAGCTGCAGGAAGACCGCCTTCTCACGCTCGATAGCCTCAGCCGAGACTTCCGATGGCAGCAGGAACTCTGGGTTGCTGGCAGCCACGTGCATGGCGATTTCTTTGGCCAGTTGAACGTCGCCGCCCTTCAGCACAACAGCAACACCGATCTTGTTGCCGTGCAGGTAGGTACCGACAACGTCACCCTCAACGCGCACCAGGCGACGGATGTTGACGTTCTCGCCAACCTTGGCAACCAGGGCTTCGCGAGCCGCTTCACGGGAAGCGATCAGCGGAGCGGCATCGGTCAGCTTCTCGGCGAAGGCTTGCTCGACGCTTTCAGCAACGAAGTTCTTGAAGTCGTCTTGCAGGGCCAGGAAGTCGGTCTGCGAGTTCACTTCCAGCAGAACGGCGGACTTTTCGTCGGCCTTGATGGCGATAGCGCCTTCAGCAGCAACGTTGCCAGCCTTTTTGGCAGCCTTGATGGCGCCGGAGGCACGCATGTCGTCAATGGCTTTTTCGATGTCGCCGCCGGCCTTGGTCAGCGCCTTTTTGCAATCCATCATGCCTTCGCCGGTACGCTCGCGCAGTTCTTTGACCAGCGCCGCAGTAATCTCTGCCATTTCAAAATCCTCTTGGAAAGTTTTTCAACCATTCCACCCGCTCGTCACGGGCGTTCAATTCTGCAAATCCGCTGCTTTCATCTCAGCAGGCCCATAGTGCGGGGCCGTTGCTGACAGCAGGATTTCAAGGTGGCAAAAAGGGGGCAGAGCCCCCTTTTTGCGTGCCAAGTAGACGCCAGGCGTCAATTACTCAGCAGCAGGTGCAGCCGCTTCTTCAGCGTAGACTTCGGTGCCGCCAGCAACGTTGTTGCGGCCGCGGATGATGGCGTCAGCCATCGAAGTCATGTACAGCTCGATAGCGCGAATGGCGTCATCGTTACCTGGGATGATGTAGTCAACACCTTCCGGGCTGCTGTTGGTATCGACAACGCCGATAACCGGGATGCCCAGCTTGTTGGCTTCGGTGATAGCAATGCGCTCGTGGTCAACGTCGATCACGAACAGGGCATCAGGCAGGCCGCCCATGTCCTTGATACCACCCAGGCTGCGGTCCAGCTTTTCCAGATCGCGCGAACGCATCAGGGCTTCTTTCTTGGTCAGCTTGGCAAAGGTGCCATCTTCGGCCTGAGTTTCCAGGTCGCGCAGACGCTTGATCGAAGCACGGATGGTTTTGTAGTTGGTCAGCATGCCGCCCAACCAGCGGTGGTCAACGTATGGCGAACCGGCACGAGCAGCTTGCTCGGCGACGATCTTGCCGGCGGAACGCTTGGTGCCGACGAACATGATCTTGTTCTTGCCCTGGGCCAGGCGCTCTACGAAGGCCAGAGCCTCGTTGAACATCGGCAGGGTTTTTTCCAGGTTGATGATGTGGATCTTGTTACGCGCGCCGAAAATGTACTTGCCCATTTTCGGGTTCCAGTAACGGGTCTGGTGACCGAAGTGCACACCGGCCTTCAGCATATCGCGCATGTTGACTTGGGACATGATAGTTCCTTGGTAAGTCGGGTTGGGCCTCCACGCATCCCAATGACCAACCCGCAAATTCTGCAATTCGGGGCACCCAGGTCATCGTGTCGACACGTGTGTGGGTTTAAGGCTAACGGGGTCTACCCCGAAAGCGGCGCATTTTATACCACAGACCGCGAGCGAACGGAACCCGAATACTGTTGCGTCCGTCAGCGGCTTTTGCAGCACCCAGGCTTTCAGGCCAGAATGCCCTCTATAGACAGCAGCTTGGCCGCCTTTATCCCGACCGATTGCCGCCCTGCTCTGCTAGAATCCGGCCTTTCCCGTTTGTTCGCGCCGTGCACGGCGCCGTAGAGAGCCTGTAATGACCGTCACCATCAAGACCGCAGAAGACATCGAGAAGATGCGCATCGCCGGCCGCCTGGCCGCCGACGTGCTGGAAATGATCGAAGAGCACGTCAAGCCCGGTGTCACCACCGAAGAACTGGACCGCCTGTGCCACGACTACATCGTCAACGTCCAGCAGGCCATCCCGGCGCCGCTCAACTACAAGGGCTACCCCAAGTCGATCTGCACCTCGATCAACCATGTGGTCTGCCACGGCATCCCCAACGACAAGCCGCTCAAGGACGGTGACACGCTGAACATCGACGTCACCGTGATCAAGGACGGCTACCACGGCGACACCAGCCGCATGTTCCACGTCGGCAAGGTACCCGTGTGGGCCGAGCGCCTGTCCCAGGTCACCCAGGAATGCATGTACAAGGCCATCGAACTGGTCAAGCCTGGCTGCCGCCTGGGCGACATCGGCGAAGTGATCCAGAAGCACGCTGAAAAGAACGGCTTCTCGGTGGTGCGCGAATTCTGCGGCCATGGCATCGGCAAGGTATTCCATGAAGAACCGCAAATTCTTCACTACGGCCGCGCCGGCACCGGCATGGAACTCAAAGAAGGCATGACCTTCACCATCGAGCCGATGATCAACCAGGGCAAGGCCGACACCAAGGTGCTGGGCGACGGCTGGACCGCCATCACCAAGGACCGCAAGCTCTCGGCCCAGTGGGAGCACACCCTGGTGGTGACCGCTACCGGCTACGAGATCTTTACCCTGCGCAAGGACGACACCATCGCGCGCACCTCGGCCTGAGTCCGCGCCAGGCACCCCACGACAGGAACGCGACGCAATGCCCCAGGTGGATCCCGAGCTGTTCGACCGCGGCCAGTTCCAGGCGGAACTGGCCCTCAAGGCGAGCCCTATCACCGCCTTCAAGAAAGCCATCCGCCAGGCTGGCGAGGTGCTCGACAAGCGTTTTCGCGATGGCCGCGAGATCCGCCGACTGATCGAGGACCGCGCCTGGCTCGTCGACAACATCCTGCAGCAGGCCTGGAACCAGTTCGACTGGGGCGACCAGCACGGTATCGCCCTGGTCGCTGTGGGCGGCTACGGGCGCGGTGAACTGCACCCGCACTCGGACATCGACCTGCTGATCCTGCTGGGCGCCGCCGAGCACGAGCAGTACCGCGAGGCCATCGAGCGCTTCCTCACCCTGCTGTGGGACATCGGCCTGGAAGTGGGCCAGAGCGTGCGCACCGTCGACGAGTGTGCCGAACAGGCGCGTGCGGACCTGACGGTCATCACCAACATGATGGAAAGCCGTACCATCGCCGGCCCCGAAGCCTTGCGACAACGCATGCTCGAAGTCACCAGCACCGAGCACATGTGGCCAAGCAAGGAGTTCTTCCTGGCCAAGCGTGCCGAGCTCAAGGCCCGTCACCACAAGTACAACGACACCGAGTACAACCTTGAGCCCAACGTCAAGGGCTCACCCGGTGGCCTGCGCGACATCCAGACCGTGCTGTGGGTGGCCCGCCGCCAATACGGCACCCTGAACCTGCACGCACTGGCAGGCGAAGGCTTCTTGCTGGAAAGCGAGAATGAACTGCTGGCCTCCTCCCAGGACTTCCTGTGGAAGGTGCGCTACGCCCTGCACATGCTGGCCGGGCGCGCCGAAGACCGCTTGCTGTTCGATCACCAGCGCAGCATCGCCGCGCTGCTGGGCTACAGCGACGAAAACCCCAAGCGCGCGATCGAACAGTTCATGCAGCAGTACTACCGGGTGGTGATGAGCATCAGCCAGTTGTGCGACCTGATCATCCAGCACTTCGAGGAAGTCATCCTCGCCGACGATGACAGTGGCACTACTCAGCCGCTGAATGCGCGCTTCCGCCTGCACGACGGCTATATAGAAGCGACCAAGCCGAACGTGTTCAAGCGCACGCCGTTCGCCATGCTGGAAATTTTCGTGCTGATGGCCCAGCATCCGGAGATCAAAGGGGTACGTGCCGACACCGTGCGCCTGCTGCGCGAACACCGCCACCTGATCGACGAAACGTTCCGCCACGATATCCGCAACACCAGCCTGTTCATCGAGCTGTTCAAGTGCGAGATCGGCATCCACCGCAACCTGCGGCGGATGAACCGCTACGGCATTCTTGGCCGCTACCTGCCGGAGTTCGGCCTGATCGTCGGGCAGATGCAGCATGACCTGTTCCACATCTATACGGTCGATGCGCACACGCTCAACCTGATCAAGCACCTGCGCAAACTGCAGTACACGCCGGTTTCCGAAAAATTCCCGCTGGCCAGCAAGCTCATGGGCCGCCTGCCCAAACCCGAGCTTATCTACCTGGCCGGGCTTTACCACGACATCGGCAAGGGCCGCCAGGGTGACCATTCGGAGCTGGGCGCGGTGGACGCGCAAGCGTTCTGCGAGCGCCACCAGTTGCCCGCCTGGGACAGCCGCCTGATCGTCTGGCTGGTGCTGAACCACTTGGTGATGTCCACCACCGCCCAGCGCAAGGACCTGTCCGACCCGCAGGTGATCAACGATTTCGCCTTGCACGTGGGTGACGAAACCCGCCTGGACTACCTCTACGTGCTGACCGTGGCCGACATCAACGCCACCAACCCGAGCCTGTGGAACTCCTGGCGTGCCAGCCTGCTGCGCCAGCTCTACACCGAAACCAAGCGCGCGCTGCGCCGTGGGTTGGAAAACCCGCTGGACCGTGAAGAGCAGATTCGCCAGACCCAGAGCGCGGCACTGGACATCCTGATCCGCGAAGGCACCGACCCGGACGACGTGGAACAGCTCTGGTCGCAGCTGGGTGACGACTACTTCCTCAAGCACACCGCCGCCGACGTGGCCTGGCACAGTGACGCCATCCTCCAGCAGCCCGCTGACGGTGGGCCACTGGTGCTGATCAAGGAAACCACCTCGCGTGAGTTCGAGGGCGGCACGCAGATCTTCATCTATGCCCCCGACCAACACGACTTCTTCGCCGTGACCGTGGCGGCCATGTCGCAGCTCAACCTGAACATCCATGACGCGCGGATCATCACCTCAAGCAGCCAGTTCACCCTCGACACCTATATCGTGCTCGACAATGACGGTGGCTCGATCGGCGACAACCCGCAGCGGGTCAAACAGATTCGCGATGGCCTGACCGAAGCGCTGCGCAACCCCGAGGACTACCCGACGATCATTCAACGTCGGGTGCCGCGTCAGCTCAAGCACTTCAACTTCCCGCCGCAGGTCACCATCCTCAACGATGCCCAGCGGCCAGTGACCATCCTCGAGATCACCGCCCCCGACCGCCCGGGCCTGCTGGCCAGGATCGGGCGCATCTTCCTGGAGTTCGACCTGTCGCTGCAGAACGCCAAGATCGCCACCCTTGGCGAGCGCGTGGAAGACGTATTCTTCATCACCGACGCCGACAACCAGCCGCTGTCCGACCCGCAGCTTTGCAGCCGCCTGCAGGAGGCTATCGTGCAGCAGCTGCAGGCCGGCCAGGCGAGCGATGCCAGCCCTACCCGCGTGACCTTTTAACGATTGACGAGACCTTGCGCCGATGAACCATGCCCTGACCCAGCTTCAGCCCTACCCGTTCGAGAAACTCCGTGCCCTGCTGGGCAGCGTAAAGCCTGCGGCGGACAAACGCGCCATCGCCCTGTCGATCGGCGAGCCCAAGCACGCCTCGCCGGCGTTCGTCGCCCAGGCCATGACCGACAACCTCGACAAGCTGGCGGTGTACCCCAGCACCCTTGGCCTGCCAGCCTTGCGCCAGGCCATCGGCCAGTGGTGCGAGCGTCGTTTCGGCGTGCCGGCCGGCTGGCTGGATGCCGACCGCCACATCCTGCCGGTCAACGGCACCCGTGAAGCGCTGTTCGCCTTCACCCAGGCCGTGGTCAACCGCGCCGATGATGGCCTGGTGGTCAGCCCGAACCCGTTCTACCAGATCTACGAGGGCGCGGCCCTGCTGGCAGGTGCCACCCCGCATTACCTGCCGTGCCTGGAAAACAACGGTTTCAACCCAGACTTCGATGCCGTGCCCGCCGACGTCTGGCAGCGTTGCCAGATCCTGTTCCTGTGCTCGCCGGGCAACCCCACTGGCGCGCTGGTGCCGATGGACACCCTGAAGAAGCTGATCGCTTTGGCCGACGAGCACGATTTCGTGATTGCCGCCGACGAGTGCTACAGCGAGCTGTACTTCGACGAAGACGCGCCACCCCCGGGCCTGCTCAGCGCCTGCGCCGAGCTAGGCCGCAGCGACTTCAAGCGTTGCGTGGTGTTCCACAGCCTGTCCAAGCGCTCCAACCTGCCTGGCCTGCGCTCGGGCTTCGTGGCAGGTGATGCCGAAATCATCAAACCCTTCCTGCTGTACCGCACCTACCACGGCTGCGCCATGCCCGTGCAAACCCAGCTGGCCAGCATCGCGGCCTGGCAGGATGAGGCGCATGTGCGCGACAACCGTGACCAGTACCGGGCCAAGTACGCTGCCGTGCTGGATATCCTGCAGCCGGTGATGGATGTGCAGCGGCCCGATGGCAGCTTCTACCTGTGGGCCAAGGTACCGGGCTGCGATGCTGCGTTCACCCGCGACCTGTTCGAAACCGAGCATGTGACCGTGGTGCCCGGGTCGTACCTGTCGCGTGAAGTGGATGGCGTCAACCCCGGCGCTGGCCGGGTGCGCATGGCGCTGGTTGCGCCGTTGGCCGAATGCATCGAGGCGGCTGAGCGAATTCGCGCGTTCCTGCAGAATCGCTGATCGAGCTGAAGGGGGCGCTTGGCGCCCCTTTCGCTACCTACCTGACAGCCCCCAGGTTCGCCTCGCTCATATCCAGCTCACCCAGCACCTGCCGCACCACCTCATCGCCCACCAGGTGCTGGCGATGCAGGTTGTACAACTCCAGCCGCTGCGCCCGCAGCGCACGCAGGCGCAAACGCCGCTCAAGCAAGTCCATCTGCTCAGCCAGGGCCCGCGCCTCGGCCGTGTCGTTGTAACTGTTCAGCTCGTCGCGGTACTCCGCCATCAGCCGCGCCTTAAGCTCGGTTGCCAAGGTCGCCTGGGCCGCATCCTGCGGTGCATTGGCATCGATCACCTCCTCCGCTTCCAGCGCATGAATCGCAGCCTCTGCGGTACGCCGCCAGGCTTCCAGCACTTCCTGGTGCAGGCGCTCGTCGGGGCTTTTGGTCACACCGCGCAGCAGGATCGGCAAGGCGATACAGGCACTGATCAGCGACAACAGGATCACCCCGGCCGCAATGAAAATCAGCAGGTCACGCTCGGGGAAGGCTTTGCCCGCCCCCATCAGCAGCGGCACCGACATCACACCGGCCAAGGTGACCGCACCGCGTACGCCACCGAGGGTCAGCAACCAGCAGGAACGCGCCGTGGGCATCAGCACCAGCGCCGGCTTGCCGCGCCAACGGCGCACCACCCCGATGGCCCGCCAGATGCTCTGCACCCAGATGAACCGCAGCAGGATCAACGCGGCAAAGATCGCCAGCACATCCAGGCAGCGCCAGGCCAGGGTCGGCCACACGCTGGGCTCGTGGCTTACCACGGCCTTGATGATGTCCGGCAACTGCAAGCCGAGCAGCAGGAAGATCAAGCCATTGAAGGCAAACTCCAGCAACGACCACACACTGCGGTTGAGCAGGCGGGTGCTGGTCTGGCGTGGCAGCAGGTCGAGCCAGCTCTGCATCATGCCGGCAGCTACCGCCGAGAGGATGCCGGACACGCCCAGGCGCTCGGCCAGTACGTAAGCGGCAAAGGGCAGCAGCAGCATGAACACCACGTGGGTAGCCGGGTCGTCCCAGCCCCGCGCGATCATCCAGGTGCGCAGCCGGCCGATCAGCCAGCTCAGCGCAACGCCGACCGCCAGGCCGCCGAGGGCAACCAGGACGAAACTGAAGCTGGCATCGGCCAACGAGAACACCCCGGTGATCGCTGCGGCCAAGGCAAACTTGAACGTCACCAGGCCCGAGGCATCGTTCATCAACGCTTCGCCCTGCAGCATGTGCATCAGCGGTGTCGGCAAGCGGTCCTGGGCGATGGCCGAGACCGCCACGGCATCGGTCGGCGACAGCACGGCCGCCAGGGCGAAGGCGACAGCCAGCGGGATGCTGGGCAGTAGCCAGTGAATGAAGTAACCGGCGCCCACCACGGTGAACAGCACCAGGCCCACGGCCAGCGCCACCACTGGGCCACGAATGCGCCACAGCTCGCGCTTGGGAATGCGCCAGCCGTCGGCAAACAGCAGCGGTGGCAGGAACAGGAACAGGAACAGTTCAGGGTCCAGGGCCACGTGCAGGCCCAGGGTCGGCCAGGCTAACAAGGCACCGGCGGCGATCTGCACCAAGGGCAGCGGCAGCGGAATGATTCGGCCGACCAGTTTTGACACGCTTACCAGCGTCAGCAGGATGAGGACGGTATAGGCTGACTGCATCGGTGAAAGCTTCCTTTATGAATCAATAACTACAGCGGGGTGAAACATCGCCATTGAAACAATATGTTAGCGGCGAGTGGGGATTCTGGACCGCTGCACCATAGTCGCAAGTGGCACATGAATATGTAACACAATGCTGCGTGTGTTTGCGCGATGGGGGGGCATGGCGGCAGAGCTCTGGCGCCTGTGAGATCGAGCGCCGCGCGGGCGGCGCTCGATTTCATAGGCGCCAAAAAACCCGAACCTTACCCTATACCCCCCATTCGCCCACACCCCGTGGCGCTCACCACATCGTTCACGCATAATCCCGCGACTGACATTCGAAAATGGAGAGATTGGGGCAGCCTGTGGCCTCAATGTACACAATGACCTACACGCTCTACGGCATCAAAGCCTGCGACACCATGAAAAAGGCGCGCACCTGGCTCGAAGACAAAGCCATCGGCTACGAATTCCACGACTACAAGACCCAAGGCATCGACCGTGACAGCCTGAAGCGCTGGTGCGACGAACACGGCTGGGAAGTCATCCTCAACCGTGCCGGCACCACCTTCCGCAAGCTCGACGATGCCAGCAAGGCCGACATTGACCAAGCCAAGGCCGTCGAACTGATGCTGGCCCAGCCGTCGATGATCAAGCGTCCGGTACTCGACCTTGGCACGCGCACATTGGTCGGCTTCAAGCCGGACCTGTACGCCGCCGCACTGGCCTGAGCCCGTCACCGCTCAATACCCTATTTCGCACGAGGTAATCACATGTCCAATACTCTGTTCAGCCTGGCCTTCGGTGTCGGCTCCCAGAACCGCCAGGGCACCTGGCTGGAAGTCTTCTACGCCCAACCTCTGGTCAACCCAAGCGCCGACCTGATCGCCGCCGTTGCCCCGATCCTGGGCTACGAAGGCGGCAACCAGGCCATTGCGTTCAGCAACGGGCAAGCGGCGCAACTGGCCGAAGCCGTGAAAGGTGTCGATGCCGCCCAGGCCGCCCTGCTGACCCGCTTGGCCGAAAGCCACAAGCCGCTGGTCGCCACCTTGCTGGCCGAAGACACAGCGCTGACCTCGACCCCAGAGGCCTACCTCAAGCTGCACCTGCTGTCGCACCGCCTGGTCAAGCCGCACGGCGTGAGCCTGGCCGGCATCTTCCCGCTGCTGCCGAACGTTGCCTGGACCAACCTGGGCGCCGTCGACCTGGCCGAGCTGGCCCAACTGCAACTGGAAGCGCGCCTGAAGGGCGAGCTGCTGGAAGTGTTCTCGGTTGACAAGTTCCCGAAAATGACCGACTACGTGGTCCCGGCCGGCGTGCGTATCGCCGACACCGCCCGTGTGCGCCTGGGCGCCTACATCGGCGAAGGCACCACCATCATGCACGAAGGCTTCGTCAACTTTAACGCCGGCACCGAAGGCCCGGGCATGATCGAAGGCCGCGTGTCGGCAGGCGTGTTCGTCGGCAAGGGTTCGGACCTGGGCGGCGGCTGCTCGACCATGGGCACCCTGTCCGGCGGCGGCAACATCGTCATCAAGGTTGGCGAAGGCTGCCTGATCGGTGCCAACGCCGGTATCGGCATCCCGCTGGGCGACCGCAACACCGTCGAAGCCGGCCTGTACATCACTGCCGGCACCAAGGTGAACCTGCTGGACGAGCACAACGAGCTGGTCAAAGTGGTCAAGGCCCGCGACCTGGCCGGCCAGACCGACCTGCTGTTCCGCCGCAACTCGCTGAACGGCGCTGTGGAATGCAAGACCCACAAGTCGGCCATCGAGCTGAACGAGGCGCTGCACGCCCATAACTGAGAACCTTCCACGGTTTGAAGTGATAAGATCGGGTCTGGCGTAATGCCAGACCCGTTTTTCATTCCAGGCCCCGCGAACATGTTCC
This sequence comes from Pseudomonas sp. 39004, assembly GCF_028682155.1. Lineage (NCBI taxonomy): Bacteria > Pseudomonadati > Pseudomonadota > Gammaproteobacteria > Pseudomonadales > Pseudomonadaceae > Pseudomonas > Pseudomonas sp. 39004. The sequence goes on along the minus strand of NZ_JANIAG010000027.1, from coordinate 16,337 downwards.
AGCCCTCCCCCTGGCGTGCCGATTTCCCCGCCATCGACGCCCTGCAACGGCAGCACCAGACCTACCTGGACAGCGCCGCCACCAGCCAGAAACCGCAAGCCCTGCTCGATGCCCTGAGCCATTACTACGGCCGTGGCGCGGCCAACGTGCACCGCGCCCAGCACTTGCCCGGCGCGTTGGCGACCCAGGCGTTCGAAACCAGCCGCGACAAGGTTGCCGCCTGGCTCAATGCCGCCGACTCGCAGCAGATCATCTTCACCCACGGCGCCACCTCGGCCTTGAACCTGCTGGCCTACGGCCTGGAACACCGCTTCGAAGCCGGCGACGAAATCGCCGTCAGCGCCCTGGAGCACCATGCCAACCTGCTGCCGTGGCAACAGCTGGCCCGGCGACGCAACCTGCGCCTGGTGATCCTGCCGCTGGACGTGCAGGGCCGTATCGACCTCGATCAGGCACTGCAACTGATCGGGCCACGCACGCGGGTACTGGCGGTCAGCCAGCTGTCCAACGTGCTCGGCACCTGGCAACCGCTGCCGGCCTTGCTGGCCCACGCCCGGGCGCAAGGCGCGCTGACCGTGGTCGATGGCGCCCAAGGCGTGGTGCACGGCCGTCATGATGTGCAGCAGTTGGCCTGCGATTACTATGTGTTTTCCAGCCACAAGCTGTACGGCCCGGAAGGTGTCGGCGTGCTCTACGGCCGCAGCCAGGCGCTGGCGTTGCTGCGTCACTGGCAATTTGGCGGTGAAATGGTGCAACTGGCCGAGTACCAGAGTGCCAGCTTCCGCCCCGCGCCACTGGGGTTTGAAGCCGGAACCCCGCCCATCGCAGGTGTTATCGGCCTGGGCGCGACACTCGATTACCTGGCCAGCCTCGACGCCCATGCGGTCGAACGGCATGAGTCCAGCTTGCACCAGCACTTGCTGCGTGGCCTGGCCGACCGCGATGGCATCCGGGTGCTCGGTGCACCGCAGACGGCGTTGGCCAGCTTCGTCATCGAGGGGGTACATAACGCAGACATCGCCCACCTGCTGACCGAACAAGGCATCGCCGTGCGTGCCGGTCATCATTGCGCTATGCCGCTGCTCAAGGGGCTGGGGCTGGAGGGGGCGATTCGAGTGTCGCTGGGGCTGTATAACGACAGCGATGACCTGCAACGCTTCTTCGAGGCGCTGGATCAAGGGCTGGAGTTGTTGCGATGAATGTGCCGACACCTGCCCGCGAAGCACTGGAACAGTTCGAACAGGCCCGTGGCTGGGAACAACGTGCACGGCTGCTGATGCAGTGGGGTGATCGGCTTGAGCCGCTGAGCGATGCGGACAAATGCGAGCGCAACCGCGTGCATGGCTGTGAAAGCCTGGTGTGGCTGGTGGCTGAGCCGCATGACGGCCAGTGGCAGTTCAAGGCCAGCAGCGATGCACGGTTGTTGCGCGGGCTGCTGGCGTTGCTGCTGGTGCGGGTGCAGGGCTTGGCCAGCAGCGAGCTGGCTGAACTGGATCTGCGGGCCTGGTTCAACCAGCTAGGGCTGGAACGGCAGCTGTCACCCTCGCGCAGCAATGGGCTGCATGCGGTGTTGCAGCGCATGGCCGAGCTGGTTTCTGTCAGTTGAATCGGCGTTGGATGCTTCGCGGGGCTAGCCCGCTCCCACAAGAACCCGCTCATCAATGAGTTAACGGGCTACTGTGGGAGTGGGCTTGCCCCGCGAAAAATGCTGCACAGATCGTGCGCCTTACTCGGGCTTGACCCGCTCCGAAGGCCGCCGGGCACCTGCCACAAGCTTTTCCACGGCCTTGCTCGCCGCCACCATGGCAAAGGTCGCAGTCACCATCATCACCGCACCAAACCCGCCCGAGCAGTCCAGGCGCACGCCTTCACCGACGAAGCTCTTCTGCAGGCAAACGCTGCCATCCCCCTTGGGGTAGCGCAGCTGCTCGCTGGAAAACACACACGGCACACCGTAGTTGCGGCTGACATTGCGCGAGAAGTTGTAGTCGCGGCGCAAGGTCGAGCGTACCCGCGAGGCCAGCGGGTCGTTGAAGGTCTTGTTGAGGTCACCGACCTGGATCTGCGTCGGGTCGATCTGCCCACCTGCGCCACCGGTGGTGACGATGGCGATCTTGCGGCGCTTGCACCAGGCGATCAGTGCGGCCTTGGCCATGACACTGTCGATACAGTCGATGACACAGTCGAGCCCTTCGGTGATGTACTCGGCCATGGTTTCGCGGGTCACGAAGTCAGCTACCGCATGCACAGTACACGCCGGGTTGATCGCCCGCAGGCGCTCGGCCATGACTTCAACCTTGGGCCTGCCCACCTGCCCTTCCAGGGCATGGGCCTGGCGGTTGGTATTGCTCACGCAGACATCGTCGAGGTCGAACAGGGTAATTTCGCCCACGCCACTGCGGGCCAATGCCTCGGCCGCCCAGGAGCCGACCCCGCCGATACCGACGACCGCCACATGGGCCAACTTCAGCCGTTGCAGGCCATCGTCGCCGTACAACCGGGCAACGCCGGCAAAGCGTGGATCTTCTGTGCTCATCTTGCTACCCCGAAGCTCATACCCCAAAAAACGGCGCGCATTATATGCCAATGGCACCCGTAGCCTCCATCGTTAGGAAAGTGCCTACCAATCCTGCTTTAATATTCACTCAATTCGACAGACTTGGACGACAATGTCATCACGCAAATTCGGCCTCAACCTGGTCGTGGTCCTGGCCATCGCTGCGCTATTCACCGGGTTCTGGGCGCTGATCAACCGCCCGGTGTCCGCGCCCGCCTGGCCGGAACAGATCTCCGGCTTCTCGTATTCGCCGTTCCGTCTGGGCGAAAGCCCGCAAAAGGGCCAATACCCCAACGACGACGAGATGCGCCAGGACCTGGAGCAGATGAGCAAGCTGACCGACAGCATCCGCATCTACACCGTAGAGGGCACCCAGGCCGATATCCCGCGCCTGGCCGAAGAATTCGGCCTGCGGGTGACCTTGGGCATCTGGATCAGCCCGGACCTTGAGCGCAACGAGCGTGAAATCGCCAGCGCCATCGAACTGGCCAACACCTCGCGCAGTGTGGTGCGGGTAGTAGTGGGCAACGAGGCACTGTTCCGCGAAGAAGTCACCCCGCAAGCCTTGATCCAGTACCTGGACCGGGTACGCGCGGCGGTCAAGGTGCCGGTCACCACCAGTGAGCAATGGCATATCTGGAAGGAAAACCCGGAGCTGGCCAAGCACGTCGACCTGATCGCCGCGCACATCCTGCCTTACTGGGAATTCGTGCCGATGAAAGACTCGGTGGAATTCGTGCTCGACCGCGCCCGCGAGCTCAAGCAGCAGTTCCCACGCAAGCCACTGCTGTTGTCGGAAGTCGGCTGGCCGAGCAACGGCCGTATGCGCGGTGGCGCCGATGCCACCCAGGCCGACCAGGCCATCTACCTGCGCACCTTGGTCAACACCCTCAACCGCCGCGGCTACAACTACTTTGTCATCGAGGCCTACGACCAGCCTTGGAAGGCCAGCGACGAAGGTTCGGTTGGCGCCTACTGGGGCGTGTTCAACGCCGAACGCCAGCAGAAGTTCAACTTCGATGGCCCCGTGGTCGCCATCCCGCAGTGGCGGGCCCTGGCGGTGGCGTCGGTGGTACTGGCGATGATTGCCCTGGCCGTGCTGCTGATCGATGGTTCGGCCTTGCGCCAGCGTGGCCGCACCTTCCTGACCTTCATCACCTTCCTGTGTGGGTCGGTGCTGGTGTGGATCGCCTACGACTACAGCCAGCAATACAGCACCTGGTTCAGCCTGACCGTCGGCGTGCTGCTGGCGCTGGGGGCATTGGGCGTGTTCATCGTGCTGATGACCGAGGCCCACGAACTGGCGGAGGCGGTATGGATTCACAAGCGACGGCGCGAGTTCCTGCCGGTGCAGGCCGACAGCGCCTACCGGCCCAAGGTGTCGGTGCATGTACCGTGCTACAACGAGCCGCCCGAGATGGTCAAGCAGACCCTCGACGCCCTGGCCGCGCTGGATTACCCCGACTATGAAGTGCTGGTGATCGACAACAACACCAAGGACCCGGCCGTGTGGGAGCCGCTCAAGGCGCACTGCGAGAAGCTCGGCGAGCGCTTCAAGTTCTTCCACGTCGCGCCGTTGGCCGGCTTCAAGGGCGGCGCACTCAACTACCTGCTCCCGCACACCGCCAAGGACGCCGAAGTGATCGCGGTGATCGACTCGGACTACTGCGTCGACCGCAACTGGCTCAAGCACATGGTGCCGCATTTCGCCGACCCGAAGATCGCCGTGGTGCAGTCGCCGCAGGACTATCGCGACCAGCACGAAAGCGCCTTCAAGAAGCTGTGCTACAGCGAATACAAGGGCTTTTTCCACATCGGCATGGTGACCCGCAACGACCGTGACGCGATCATCCAGCACGGCACCATGACCATGACCCGCCGCTCAGTCCTGGAAGAGCTCGGCTGGGCCGAATGGTGCATCTGCGAGGATGCCGAACTGGGCCTGCGGGTATTCGAGAAAGGCCTGTCGGCCGCCTACGCCCACAACAGCTACGGCAAGGGCCTGATGCCCGACACCTTCATCGACTTCAAGAAGCAGCGCTTCCGCTGGGCCTATGGCGCCATCCAGATCATCAAGCACCATGCCGGCGCCCTGCTGCGCGGCAAGGGCAGCGAGCTGACCCGTGGCCAGCGCTACCACTTCCTGGCCGGCTGGCTGCCGTGGGTGGCCGACGGCATGAACATCTTCTTCACCGTCGGCGCATTGCTGTGGTCGGCGGCGATGATCATCGTCCCGCACCGGGTCGACCCGCCGCTGATGATTTTCGCCATCCCGCCGCTGGCGCTGTTCTTCTTCAAGGTCGGCAAGATCATCTTCCTGTACCGCCGGGCGGTCGGGGTCAACCTCAAGGATGCCTTCGCCGCGGCGCTGGCGGGGCTGGCGTTGTCGCACACCATCGCCAAGGCGGTGTTGTACGGGTTCTTCACCAGCAGCATGCCGTTCTTCCGCACGCCGAAGAACGCCGACAGCCACGGGGTGCTGGTGGCCCTCTCCGAAGCACGTGAAGAGCTGTTCATCATGTTGCTGCTTTGGGGCGCGGCTCTGGGCATCTTCCTGGTGCAAGGGCTGCCAAGCTCGGACATGCGCTTCTGGGTGGCGATGTTGCTGGTGCAGTCGTTGCCGTATCTGGCGGCGTTGGTGATGGCGTTGCTGTCTTCGCTGCCAAAGCCTGCGGACAAGGTTGCACAGCCACAGCAGGCCTGAAAATCCGGGGGCGCTTTGCGCCCCATCGGCCCGCCTGTTTGATATAAGATAACGCCCCTCGTTTTTCCGCCTTGCCTTGCCCCGGAGTTCCCCATGACGGCCCCTGCCGAGCTCTCGCCTACCCTTCAACTGGCCTGCGACCTGATCCGTCGCCCCTCGGTCACCCCCGTCGATGCCGACTGCCAGGCACAAATGATGAATCGCCTGGGCGCCGTGGGCTTCACCCTCGAACCCATGCGCATCGAGGATGTCGACAACTTCTGGGCCACCCATGGCAACCAGGAAGGTCCGGTGCTGTGCTTCGCCGGCCACACCGACGTGGTGCCGACCGGCCCGGTGCAGCAGTGGCAGCATGAGCCGTTCGAAGCGCTGATCGATGCCGACGGCATGCTCTGCGGCCGTGGCGCCGCCGACATGAAGGGCAGCCTGGCCTCGATGGTGGTGGCCAGCGAGCGTTTCGTGCGTGACTACCCGGGCCACCGCGGCAAGGTCGCCTTCCTGATCACCAGCGACGAAGAAGGCCCGGCCCACCACGGCACCAAGGCCGTGGTCGAGCGCCTGAAAGCGCGCAACGAGCGCCTGGACTGGTGCATCGTCGGCGAGCCTTCGAGCACCAACCTGCTCGGCGACGTGGTCAAGAACGGCCGCCGCGGCTCGCTGGGCGCCAAGCTGACCGTACGTGGCAAGCAAGGCCATGTGGCCTACCCGCACCTGGCGCGCAACCCGATCCACCTCGCCGCCCCCGCCCTGGCAGAACTGGCGGCCGAACACTGGGACGAAGGCAACGCCTTCTTCCCGCCGACCAGCTTCCAGATCTCCAACCTCAACTCCGGTACTGGCGCCACCAACGTGGTACCCGGCGAACTGACCGCGCTGTTCAACTTCCGCTTCTCCACCGAGTCGACCGTCGAAGGCCTGCAACAGCGGGTAGCGGCGATCCTCGACAAGCATCAGCTTGAGTGGAGCGTCGAGTGGGCGCTGTCTGGCCTGCCGTTCCTCACCGAACCGGGCGAGTTGCTCGATGCCGTGTCGGCCAGCATCAAGGCAGTCACCGACCGTGATACCCACCCCTCCACCAGTGGCGGCACCTCGGACGGCCGGTTCATCGCCACCATGGGCACCCAGGTGGTCGAACTCGGCCCGGTCAACGCCACCATTCACCAGGTCGATGAGCGGATCCTGGCCAGCGACCTCGACTTGCTGACCGAGATCTACTACCAGACCCTGGTCCGGTTGCTCGCCTGATGCTCGCCTGCCCCCTCTGCCAGGCAGCCCTGACACCGCTCGACAACGGCGTGGTGTGCCCTGCGGGCCACCGCTTCGACCGTGCGCGCCAGGGTTACCTGAACCTGCTGCCGGTGCAGCACAAGAACAGCCGTGACCCCGGTGATAACCAGGCCATGGTCGAAGCCCGTCGCGACTTCCTCGACGCCGGCCACTATGCCCCGGTGGCCCGCCGCCTGGCCGAGCTGGCCGCCGAGCGCCAGCCCGGTGCCTGGCTGGACATCGGTTGCGGTGAAGGCTATTACACCGCACAGCTCGCCAACGCCCTGCCCGATGCCGACGGCTATGCCCTGGACATCTCGCGTGAGGCGGTCAAGCGTGCCTGCCGGCGTGATCCAGCGGTTACCTGGATGGTCGCCAGCATGGCCCGCGTGCCCCTGGCAGATGCCAGCTGCCAGTTCATCGCCAGCGTGTTCAGCCCGCTGGACTGGGCCGAAGCCAAACGCCTGCTCAGCCCCGGCGGCGGCTTGATGCGGGTCGGCCCGACCAGCGGCCACCTGATGGAGCTGCGCGAAGTGCTCTACGATGAAGTGCGTCCGTATGCCGATGACAAACACCTGGCCCTGGTGCCGGAGGGCATGGCCCACGCGCACAGCGAAACCCTCGAGTTCCGCCTGAGCCTCGCGGCGCCCAAGGCACGCGCCGACCTGCTGGCCATGACCCCGCACGGCTGGCGCGCCAGCGCCGAAAAACGGGCACAGGTGATCGACCAGCCCGAGCCGTTCGAGGTCACGGTTTCCATGCGTTATGACTATTTCGTGCGCCAAGACTGAGCACACCCGGAGCCCTTATGCGCCAACCTGATATCGAGATTTACCTGAAGGACGCCGACGTCGACCACAAGCAGATTGCCGACTGGCTGGCCCAAGCCGTGGGCCCGTGCAGCGAGTGGCAGCAGAAAGGCCAGACCTTCAAGTGCAAGGCCGGTAACATTCCAGTCACCTGGTTACCCAAGGCTGTGGGGAAATGGAACAGCCTCTACCTGGAAAGCGACCAGACCCCGTGGGCTGATGACATCGCCTGCGCCCGCGCGGCGCACGCCGCACTCGGCGTCGAAGTCCGCTGCGCACCGGGTGGCTGGGTCGAGGAAGACGGTGAAGAAGATGCCGATCGCTGGGTTCGCATCAGCGCCGACGGTGAAGAGGAAATCACCTGGCGCACTTCTTGAGCTGCAAGCTTTAAGCTGCAAGCGCCAAGACGGATCGCATCAGGCTGCAAGTACACGGTCACTTGCAGCTTGAGGCTTACAGCTTGAGGCTCAGAGCCCTACTACGTCCTCGGCTTGCAGGCCTTTCTGGCCCTGCACGCAGGCGTACTCGACCTGCTGCCCTTCGACCAGGGTACGATGCCCCTCACCGCGGATCGCCCGATAGTGGACAAACACATCCGCACCACCTTCGCGCTGAATGAAGCCATAGCCCTTGGCATCGTTGAACCACTTTACATTCCCAGTCTCACGAGACGACATCTGAACTACTCCGGATTTTTTATTGTGAAGATCGCCTTGTAGGCACGCAGTCATCACCACGTGCCGACGCCGCTTGCCGAAATATCCTGCAAGTGGCAGGCCGAGTATATGACACAGATTAAAAAAAATTGATGACGGCCCCGCTTTTTGCCGATTTTTGCTGAACTTGCGCACATACGGCAGACTAAATGGCTGGATACTCACCTGAAAATCATACCCAGGGCACACACCCCATGACCCGTTCCCCCCTGCGCCGCCTGATCTTCGGCGCCCTGCGTCGCCTGTTGTACCTGTGGGTGCGCTCCGAGACCATCAACCAGTCGTCGCTGACGCTCAAGCTCGACCGCAGCCGCCCGGTGTTCTATGCCCTGCCCTCGCCCTCACTGACCGACCTGGCGGTACTCGACCGCGAATGCACCAAAGCGGGGCTGCCACGCCCGGTGTTGCCGGTGGCCGTGGGCACACTGCAGGAGCCGGCGGCGTTCTTCTACCTGACGCCCGACCCCGACTGGCTGGGCCGCCAGGACAAGAGCGGCGCCCCGCCCACCCTCGAACGCCTGGTCGCAGCGGTAAGCCAGCATGCCGAGGAAGATGCGCAGATCATCCCGGTGAGCGTGTTCTGGGGGCAGACCCCCGCCAGTGAGTCCAGCCCATGGAAGCTGCTGTTCGCCGACAGCTGGGCGGTCACCGGGCGCCTGCGCCGGCTGCTGACCGTGCTGATACTGGGGCGCAAGACCCGCGTGCAGTTCTCTGCCCCGATCCACCTGCGCGAGCTGGTCCAGCACAACAAAGGCCATGAGCGCACCGTGCGCATGGCCCAACGCCTGATGCGCGTGCACTTTCGCAACCTCAAGACGGCAGTCATCGGCCCCGACATCTCGCACCGGCGCAACCTGGTCAAAGGCCTGGTCCATGCCCCGCAGGTGCGCCAGGCCATCAGCGACGAGGCCGAACGTGAGGGCATCCCGCTGGCCAAGGCCGAAGCCCAGGCACTGCGCTATGGCAACGAGATCGCCTCGGACTACACCTACACCGCGATCCGCTTCCTTGAAGTGGTACTGAGCTGGTTCTGGAACAAGATCTACGACGGCATCAAGGTCAACCACATCGAGCAGGTGCAGGGCATCGCCCCTGGCCACGAAGTGGTCTACGTGCCCTGCCACCGCAGCCACATCGACTACCTGCTGCTGTCCTACCTGCTGTTCCGCAACGGCCTCACCCCACCGCACGTGGCGGCCGGCATCAACCTCAACATGCCGGTGGTCGGTAGCCTGCTGCGCCGTGGCGGGGCGTTTTTCATGCGCCGTACCTTCAAGGGCAACCCGCTTTATACCGCTGTGTTCAACGAGTACCTGCACACGCTGTTCAGCAAGGGCTTCCCGGTGGAGTACTTCGTCGAAGGTGGCCGCTCGCGCACCGGGCGCATGCTGCAGCCGCGCACCGGCATGCTGGCGATCACCCTGCGCAGCTTCCTGCGCTCTTCGCGCACGCCGATCGTCTTCGTGCCGGTGTACATCGGCTACGAGCGCGTGCTCGAAGGCCGCACCTACCTGGGCGAGTTGCGCGGCGCCAGCAAGAAGAAGGAATCGATCTTCGACATCTTCAAGGTGTTCAGCGCGCTCAAGCAGCGTTTTGGCCAGGTCTATGTCAACTTTGGCGAGCCGATCCGTTTGGCCGGCTTTCTCGATGCGCAGCAACCCGGCTGGCGCGAGCAGGAGCATGGCCCGCAGTTCCGCCCAGCCTGGCTGAATGAAACCACCACACGCCTGGGTGAAACCGTAGCCCGCCACCTCAATGGGGCTGCGGCGATCAACCCGGTCAACCTGGTGGCCCTGGCGCTTCTGTCCACCAGCCGCCACGCCCTCGACGAACGCGCCCTGTGCCGCGTGCTCGACCTGTACCTGGCGCTGTTGCGCCAAGTACCGTATTCGCCCCACACCACCTTGCCCGAGGGTGACGGCCTGGCGCTGATCGAGCATGTGAAGGGCATGAAGCTGCTGGCTGAGCAGAAGGACGCCTTGGGCCGCATCCTGTACCTGGATGAAGCCGATGCGGTGCTGATGACCTATTACCGCAACAACGTCCTGCACATCTTCGCCCTACCGGCGCTGCTGGCCAGCTTCTTCCTCAGCAGCTCGCGGATGAGCCGCGAACTGCTTGGCCAGTATGTCAAAGCGTTGTACCCGTACCTGCAGGCCGAGCTGTTCCTGCGCTGGGCACCCGAGCAACTGGACGAGGTGATCGACCAGTGGCTGGCGGCGCTGGTGGAGCAAGGGCTGCTGCGCCAGGAAAACGATGTGTACCTGCGCCCGGCCCCCAGCTCGCGCCCGTTCGTGTTGCTGACCTTGCTGGCCCGCAACATCACCCAGACCCTGCAGCGCTTCTACATGGCCACCTCGCTGCTGCTCAACAGCGGCCAACACAGCCTGAGCGCCGAAGCACTGGAAGACCTCTGCGTGATGATGGCCCAGCGCCTGTCGATCCTGCATGGCCTGAATGCCCCGGAGTTCTTCGACAAGAGCCTGTTCCGCCACTTCATCCAGACGTTGATCGAGCAAGGGGTGCTGCAAGCGGACGCGCAAGGCAAGCTGGGCTATCACGACAAGCTCGCCGAGCTGGCCGAAGGGGTCGCCAAGCGTGTGCTGTCGGCAGAGCTGCGGCTGTCGATCCGCCAGGTGGCCTTGCATCGCGACGATGCCCTGGAAACTTCGGCCCTCTAAGGCTTCATCTGCCGCGCAAATCCGTTAAAGTCCTTGGCGTTGGCCACAAGCCAACGCCACGGACAACGGAGATTCCATGAAAAAGCTCGTTATGCTGTGTTGTGCATCCCTGCTCGCAGCCTGCTCCAGCCACACGCCGTCGCCCCAGGCGAGCCTTGAGGGTGAAGTCTTCTACCTGCAGCGCATCGCCCTGCCGCCCACCGCCACCCTCAGCGTGGAGCTGCAGGATGTGTCGCTGATGGACGCCCCTGCCGTCACCCTGGCGCGCCAGGCCGGCCCGGTCAAAGGCAACATGCCACTGCCGTTCCACCTCACCTACGACCCGGCCCAAGTCAAGCCTGGCCACCGCTATGCGTTGAGTGCCCGTATCGAGCTGGACGGCAAGCTGCTGTTCATCAACACCGAGCATCACGGCGTCACGCTGGATGGCAGCGACGTGCAGCCAGTACGGGTCAAAGTCGACCCCGTACGCTGATACCCGCCTATTTCTGTTCAAAAGGAAAGCTTCATGATTCGCTCCTCCCTGCGTTTCACCGCCCTGTGCGCCGGCCTGCTGCTGTCGGCCAGCGCCCTGGCCCTGTCGCTCGGCGACCTGACCCAGAAGGACGCCAGCGGTGGCCTGAAAGACGCCCTGACCCAGGGCGCGCAGATTGCCGTCAAGCAGCTGAGTGCTCCCGGCGGCTTCAGCAACAACCCGGACGTGCGCATCGAGTTGCCGGGCAACCTCGGCAAGGCCGCCAAGGCCATGAAGATGTTCGGCAAGGGTGACCAGGTTACAGCCCTGGAAGACAGCATGAACAAGGCCGCAGAGGCGGCGGTACCGCAAGCCCAGGCAATCCTGGTAGATGCGGTGAAGAACATGAGCGTGACCGATGCCAAGGGCATCCTCAGCGGTGGCGACGACTCTGCCACCCAGTACCTGAACAAGAGCAGCCGCGAGCAGATCCGCGCCAAGTTCCTGCCGATCGTCAAGGCGGCGACCGACAAGGTTGGCGTGGTTCAGCAGTACAACAACTTTGCCGGTCAAGCTTCAGCCCTGGGGCTGGGCAGTGCCAAGAGCGCCAATGTCGAGAGCTACGTGACCGAAAAGGCCCTGGATGGCCTGTTTGAAATGATCGCCAAGCAGGAGCAGAGCATTCGCCAGAACCCGGCCGAGGCCGCTACCAGCCTGGCCAAAAAGGTATTTGGCGCACTGTGATGCCAAAACGACAAGGCCGCTCCTGCGCAGGAGCGGCCTTGTGTCGCGAAAGGAGGGCAAAGCCCTCCCAGCGGCCTCAGCCCTTCCGGACCCTGAACCACGCCGCATACAACGCCGGCAAGAACAGCAACGTCAACGCCGTCGCAACGATCAACCCGCCCATGATCGCCACCGCCATCGGCCCATAGAACACGCTACGCGACAACGGGATCATCGCCAGCACCGCCGCCAGTGCCGTCAGCACGATCGGCCGGAAGCGCCGTACCGTAGCCTCGATGATCGCCTGCCAACGCTCCATCCCCGAGGCGATGTCCTGTTCGATCTGGTCCACCAGAATCACCGAGTTGCGCATGATCATCCCGGCCAGGGCAATGGTGCCGAGCATGGCCACGAAGCCGAACGGCTGGCGGAACACCAGCAGGAACAAGGTCACGCCAATCAGCCCCAGGGGCGCGGTAAGGAACACCATCACCGTGCGCGAGAAACTGCGTAGCTGGATCATCAACAAGCTCAACACCACCACGATGAACAGCGGCATACCGGCATTCACCGATTTCTGCCCGCGCTCGGAATCTTCCACGGTGCCGCCCACCTCGAGCAGGTAGCCATCCGGCAGCTTGGCCTTGACGTCGCTTAACGTCGGCTCGATCTGTCGCACCAGGGTCGCCGGCTGCTCCTTATCGTAGATGTCGGCACGCACGGTCACCGTTGGCAGGCGGTTGCGGTGCCAGATGATGCCTTCCTCAAAGCCGTACTCCAGGGTTGCCACCTGCGACAGCGCCACGCTCTGGCCGTTGTCGGTGGGCAGCGCCAGGCTGCCCAGATTAGCCAGGTCGCCACGCTCTTTCTGCGTGCCGCGCAAAAGGATCTCGATCAGTTCGTTGTCCTCGCGGTACTGGCTGACCGTGGTGCCGGTCAGCGAGCTGCGCAAGAAGCTCGACAGGTGCGCGGTACTCACGCCAAGGGCGCGGGCGCGGTCCTGATCGATGGCCAGGAACACCGCCTTGCTTGGCTCCTCCCAGTCCAGGTGCACGTTTACCACGTGCGGGTTCTCGCGCACCTTGTCGGCCACTTCGCGGGCCAGGGCGCGCACCTTCTCGATATGCTCGCCGGTCACCCGGAACTGCACCGGGTAACCCACGGGTGGGCCGTTTTCCAGGCGCGTGACGCGGGCGCGCAAGTCAGGGAACTGCTGGTCGACGGTATCGATCAGCCAACTGCGCAGCCGTTCGCGCTCTTCCATCGATTTGGCCAGCACGACGAACTGGGCAAAGCTGGCAGCCGGCAGCTGCTGGTCCAGCGGCAGGTAAAAGCGCGGCGACCCGGTGCCCACATAGGCCACATAGTTGTCGATGCCGTCCTGCTGCTTGAGCAGCACCTCCAGTTGTTTGACCCGCTCGGCGGTATTGGCCAGCGACGCGCCTTCGGCCAGCTTCAGGTCGACCATCAGCTCTGGGCGACCGGAAGCCGGGAAGAACTGCTGCGGCACGAAGCGGAACAGCAGGATGCTGCCAACGAACGCTGCGAGGGTCAGCAGAATGACTGTCTTGCGACGCCGCACGCACCACTCGACCACGCGCCGTACACGTTGATAGAACGGCGTGGCGTAAGGGTCTGGCGCATGCCCATCGCTGCCATGACGGGCAGCATGCAGCTTGGCCAGGTCCGGCAGCAGGCGTTCGCCCAGGTAAGGGACAAACACCACCGCCGCAACCCAGGAGGTCAGCAGCGCAATGGTCACGACCTGGAAGATCGAACGGGTGTACTCGCCCGTGCTCGACGCCGCCGTGGCAATCGGCAAGAAGCCGGCAGCGGTAATCAAGGTACCGGTCAGCATGGGGAAGGCCGTACTGGTCCAGGCGTAGCTGGCCGCCTTGAACCGGTCGTAGCCCTGCTCCATCTTGATCGCCATCATCTCCACGGCAATGATCGCGTCGTCCACCAGCAAACCCAGCGCCAGCACCAGCGCACCGAGCGAAATCTTGTGCAAGCCGATGCCGAAATAGTGCATGGCGGCAAAGGTCATGGCCAGTACCAACGGAATGGCCAATGCCACCACCAGCCCGGTGCGCAGGCCCAAGGAGAAGAAGCTCACCAGCAGGACGATGACCAGCGCCTCGACCAGTACCTGGACGAACTCACCGACGCCGGCCTTGACCGCAGCCGGCTGGTCAGAGACCTTGCGCAGCTCCATACCGGCCGGCAGGTTGCGCGCCAGGCGCTCGAACTCGCCCTCCAGGGCTTTGCCCAGCACCAGGATGTCGCCGCCGTCCTTCATCGAGACGGCCAGGCCGATGGCGTCTTCACCCATGAAGCGCATGCGCGGCGCGGGTGGGTCGTTGAAGCCGCGGTGCACCTCGGCTACGTCACCAATGCGGAAGGTGCGATCGCCCACCCGAATCGGGAACTGACGAATTTGCTCGACACTGTCGAAGCGGCCGCTGACCCGCAGTTGCAGGCGCTCGCTGGGCGTCTCGAAGAAGCCCGCCGTGCTGACCGCGTTCTGCTCCTGCAGGGCCTGCTGAACGGCTTCCAATGGCACGCCGAGGGTCGCCAGCTTGAGGTTGGACAGCTCGATCCAGACCTTCTCGTCCTGCAGCCCGACCAGCTCGACCTTGCCCACATCCTTGACCCGCTGCAGCTGGATCTGGATGCGGTCGGCGTAGTCCTTGAGCACCGCATAGTCGAAGCCCGTGCCGGTCAGCGCGTAGATATTGCCGAACGTGGTGCCGAATTCGTCATTGAAGAACGGGCCCTGGATTTCCGGCGGCAAGGTGTGGCGGATGTCCGCGACTTTCTTGCGGATCTGGTACCACAGCTCGGGGATATCCTTGGAATGCAGCGAGTCGCGGGCCATGAAGGTCACCTGCGACTCGCCCGGGCGGGAGAACGAGACGATCTTCTCGTACTCGCCGGTCTCCATCAGCTTCTTCTCGATGCGCTCGGTGACCTGGCGCGACACTTCCTCGGCGGTGGCGCCGGGCCACACGGTGCGCACGACCATGGCCTTGAAGGTGAACGGCGGGTCCTCGCTCTGGCCCAGCTTGGTGTAGGACATGGCGCCAATGGCAGCCAGCAGGATCATCAGGAACAGTACGATCTGGCGATTGCGCAGCGCCCAGGCGGAAAGGTTGAAACCCATCGGGACTTACTCCTTGGCCGTCAGGTTCACTACACGGTTGGTGCGATCCACGGGGCGCACCTCCTGCCCCTCGCGCAACACATGGCCCCCGGCGGCGACCACCCAGTCGCCCGGTTTCAAGCCTTCGAGCACCGGTACACTGTCAGAGCCATACGGCCCCAGGCGCACTACCGTGCGTTCCAGGCGGCGGTCCTGGCCGACCCGCCAGACATAGGCTTGGCCGTTTTCTGCAGTGACCGCCGACAACGGCACTGCCAGTGGGATCAGCCCTTCATGGGCGATGAAAACACGTGCGCTCTGGCCCAGCTCGGCGGGCGCCTTGGCCGAGGTGAAGGCGATGCGTGCGGCGAAGGTTCGCGAACGTGGGTCGGCTGCCGGCGAGAGTTCACGGATACGCCCGTCGAAGCGCTCGCCTGGGTGCGACCACAGCTCCACGCTGACGCCTTGGCCCACGGCAAAACGGGAAAATTGCTGCTCCGGCAGGCCGATGACCACCTCACGCTCGCCGTCTGCGGCCAAGGTGAACACGGTCTGCCCGGCCGCGACCACCTGGCCGACTTCGACCTGGCGCTTGGCGATGACACCGGCCTGCGGCGCACGCAGCACCGCATACTCGGCCTGGTTGCCGGCCACATCGAACTCGGCCTTGGCTTGTTTCAGGCGGGCCATGCCGGCGCGGTACAGGTTTTCGGCATTGTCGTATTGCGAGTGGCTGACCATTTGCCGGTCCAGCAGCTTCTGGTAGCGATCACGCTCGGCGCGCACCAGCGACAGGTTGGCTTCGGCGGCGGCCATCTGGGCACGATTGGCTTCCAGTTGCAGGCGCACATCCTGTGGGTCAAGCTCGGCCAGCGGCTGCTCGGCCTTGACCCGCTGGCCCTCTTCGACCAGGCGTTTGCTGACTTTGCCGGCAATGCGGAAGGCCAGCTCCGGTTCGAAACGCGCGCGCACTTCGCCGGGGTAGCTGTCGGCAGCCGCTTCGGCCGGCTGTGGCTGAATCACCAGTGCCGGGCGCGGCGCGGCGGGTGGCGCGGCTTCCTGGCCGCACGCCGCAAGGAGCAGGGCGACGGCAGTGGGCAGAGCGATGGACAAGGCATGGCGCAACATGATGAATCCTTTCGCGAAGAGCACATCGAATATTTATACTGGCGGGTATATTAAATCAGGGAATCGGCGCCGGGAAGGGTGTCTGTGGTGGTTTTTGCAGGGTGGGGCTTGAGGCCTCTGGCGCCTGTGAGATCGAGCGCCGCCCGCGCGGCGCTCG
>NZ_JANIAG010000269.1:0-4658 GCF_028682155.1 Pseudomonas sp. 39004 | reverse complement strand
TCTCAAGCCCGCTCCCACAGCGCTGTACTTTGGGAGCGGGCTTGCCCCGCGAAGAAGCCAACACCGATCTAGAGCCTGAACCCACCCATCTGCCGCGCCAGGTCATCGGCCAAACCACGCAAAGCCTGGCACTCCTCGCGGCACCCTTGCACCTCAGCCGCCGTCTCCCGCGCCAGGTCGGAAATCCCCTGCACCGTGCGGTTGATCTCCTCAGTTACCGCCGACTGCTCTTCAGTCGCTGTGGCCACCTGATGGTTCATGTCACTGATATGTTCCACCTGATCGGTAATCGCCCCCAGTGACGCCCCGGTGCGCTGGCTCGACTCCACGCCACTGCCGGTCGCCTGCTGCCCCGCCTGCATCGAGCTCACCGCCGAACCCGCGCCCTGCTTCAGGCGTTGGATCATCTGCTGCACCTCATCGGTAGACAGCTGCGTGCGCCGCGCCAGCGTTCGCACTTCGTCGGCCACCACGGCAAAACCACGTCCCATTTCCCCTGCCCGCGCCGCCTCGATGGCAGCGTTCAGCGCCAACAGGTTGGTTTGCTCGGAAATACTGCGGATCACCGCCAATACCTCATCGATCGAGGCGACTTCGTCGGCCAACTGCGCCACCGCATCCGCCGCTTTGCCGATGTCGCCCGACATGCCCTCGATGCCCTGGATCGAGCGCCGCACCACTTCACGCGCCTGCAACGCTTCATCGCGCGCCGATTGTGAAGCCTCGGCTGCCTGGCCGGCATTGCGGGCAATGTCCTGCACCGTCAGCCCCATTTCGTGCACGGCGGTGGCAACCATCTCGGTCATTTCCTGCTGCCGCCCGGAACGCTCGGCGGTGTTGTCCACCACTTGGGTCACCTGCTCGACAGCCCGATGCAGCCGTTCGGAAGTCTGCAACACCTCGCCAATCAGGCTGCGCTGGCTGTCGAGAAAACGATTGAAGCCCCGCGCCAGGTCACCCAGCTCGTCCTGGCGCGCATCATCCAGGCGATGGCTGAGGTCACCGGCGCCACTGCCGATCTGTACCAGCGCGGCAGTGACCCGTCGGATAGGCCGCACCAGCCCACGCGCCAGCAACACCACCAGCAGCAAGGACAGCAGCGCCACACCGCCACCGATCAACGTGGTCAGCCATACCGCCTGACGCATCTGCGCGTAGATCTCGGCCTCCGGCACCTCGGCGACCAAGGTCCAGTTCAGGTCGCGCAGTGGCAGGCCCAACGCCAGATAATCTTCGCCATCGCGCTGGAAGCGGCTGGTGCGCAGGCCCGGCTCACCACTCATCACCGCCTTCGCGGCGTGCGCATCGAGCTGCTCGACAAGCTGGCGCTTGCCGCTGAAAGCGTTGTCCGGGTGCACCTGGATCAGCCCATCGTTGCGCACCAGAAACACCTTGCCGTGCTCGCCAAAGCTGAAGTCATGGATCAGTTTCGACAGCTCGGCCATGCGCAGGCCCATGCCGGCGACGCCAACCAGCTTGCCGTCCTTTTCCACGCGATAGTCGATGAACAGCGCCAGCTCACCGGTGGCACCGTCGATGTCGATATTGATCAGACGCTCGGCGCCACTGTCGATGTAGCCGTAGAACCACTTGTCCTTGGGGTTGGCCCGGCTGAGGGTGCGGTCCAGGCCATTCTCGTTGTAGTAATGGCCGGTTTCGGTGGCGGCGAACAGCGTGGTGAAGGCCTTGTTGCGCTGCTTGGCAGCGTCCAAGTATTCGATGAAGCGCGGTGCTTGCGCAGGGTCTTCGCCCGCGGCAAGCCAATCGCGCAGCAGGGTGTTGCCGGCAATGTCGGCCGCAGCCACCAGCGGCTGGCCGAGCATGCGCTCGATATCGTTGCGGATGGCTTCGACACTGGCCGGCAGCGCCGTGTCGACCAGGTAGCGTTCGGTCAGGCGGTTGAACGCCACCGTGAAGATGATCACCACTACCAGGATGCTCGCCAGCAGGGCCGCGCCCATGCTTGCGATCAATTGCCACTGGATGCTTCGCCGCCAGATACGCATGCCCTTGCTCCCCGCCAATTATTGTTTTGCGGGAAGTGTATACACTTACGTATCCAGTTATTCCAGTGATCTGGGACATTGCTTGGGGACCTTGGGGCCGCTGTGCGGCCCCAGGTGCCCATCAGGACTCGGCAATAGTCCGAACGATCGCGTCCACCGTGGCGTCGATCTGCGCCTGGGTGCGCGCAAGCGTCTGCTGATGCTCCTTCTGCAGCTCAACCTGCTTGGAGCACAGGTTCAGGGCAGCCAGCACCAGCAGTTTGTCGCCGATCAAGGTCGGGTACGAACGCTTGGTCTCGGCCAAGGCGGTGTTGAGCATTCGCACCGCCTGCGCCAAGGTTTCTTCCTGGCCTTCAGGCGCCTTGATCGAATAGTCGCTGCCAAGGATCGACACGACATTGACCGGCTGCGCATTCAGGCTCATGCGTTGACGACACCCGCACTGGCGCGATCAACCAGCGCCTGGATGCGCGCGGCAGTGGCGCCGTTCTTTTCTTCCTGCTCCATCAGCGACAGCTGCAGGGTTTCGTTTTCTTCCTTGGCCTGGGCCAGTTGCTGGCCGAGGGTGGTGTTCTGCTCGGTGAGTTGAGCGTTTTTATGCATCAGGTCGCTGACCAGTTGCTCGATTTGATTCAGGGAGGCTTCAAGCATGGGGTCTATCTCAGGTTGTTGCAGAGGGCGCACACGATAAAGAAAAGTGTCGGCCCTCGCCATTAAATATCGGATTCTTAAGGTTTCTGCTGCGCAGATTGACAGGGTATCGGGCCGCTTGTTCCGACCTGGGTCAACCGCCGGTCAGGAAAAAGTTAGCGCGCTCACAAATTTCACCGGTCTCGCTCAAGACTGACCAGTCACGACCGATAGCCAGGCAAGTCATATTTCGTCGTGCTGTGTGCGACCCTCCCCTGCCTGGATCCCCCCATGTCCCTACGCAACATGAACATCGCCCCGCGCGCGCTGCTCGGCTTCGCGCTGATCGGCCTGCTGATGCTCGGCCTCGGCATTTTCTCGCTCATGCAGATGGGCAACATCCGCCAGGCGGGCGTCGCCATCGAGAGCATCAGCGTGCCCAGCATCAAGATTCTCGACGAACTTACCGCGCTGAACCTGCGCATGCGCACCCTCTCCTATCGGCTGCTGATCAACCGCGAGCCAGAGACCCAGCGCGACACCCTCAACCTGCTGGACCAACGCAACGCCCAGATCGACCGCGCCCGCCAGGCCTACCAGCCGATGATCGGCGCACCCGACGAGCAAGCGGCCTTCGACCAGTACAGCCAGTTGCTCAGTCAATACCGCCAGCTGGAGGCGCGCATGCGCAGCATGAGCCAGGCGGGCCGCACCGACGAGTTGCGCGACCTGCTCAACCGCGACCTGCTGGCCAACTCCGAGCAGATCAACAAGGTCATGGACACCCTGGTGCGCATCAACACCGACCAGACCCGTGCCACCAACGAAACCGCAGCCAGCCAGTATGCTGCCGCCTTCGCCCTGGTCATCGGCCTGTTGATCGCCGCCACCGTGCTGACACTGCTGTGCGCGTTCCTGCTGACCCGCAGCATCGTCAAGCCGATCGAAGAGGCGCTGCAATGCGCCGAGCAGGTGGCCGACGGTGACCTGACTCATGTCATCCGTGCCGAAGGCACCGACGAAGCCGCCCGCCTGCTGCGCGCCATGGCCCGCATGCAAGACAAGCTGCGCGACACCCTGCAATTGATTGCCGGCTCCGCCACCCAGCTGGCGTCTGCGGCGGAAGAGCTCAATAGCGTCACCGACGAGAGCGCCCGTGGCCTGCAGCAACAGAACAACGAAATTGAACAGGCCGCCACTGCGGTCACCGAGATGACCAGCGCCGTGGAAGAAGTGGCGCGCAACGCGGTGAGCACCTCGCAGGCCTCGGGTGAAGCCAGCCGTTCGGCGGGCGATGGGCGCGACCTGGTGCTGGAAACCGTCGGCGCCATCGAGCGTATGAGCGGCGATGTACAGGCCACTGCCACGCTGATCACCCACCTGGCCGAGCAATCGCGCGACATCGGCAAGGTGCTGGATGTAATCCGCGGCCTGGCCGACCAGACCAACCTGCTGGCGCTGAATGCCGCGATTGAAGCAGCCCGTGCCGGTGAGGCAGGCCGTGGCTTTGCCGTGGTCGCGGATGAAGTGCGGGCATTGGCCCATCGCACCCAGCAGTCGACCAGCGAAATCGAGCGGATGATCGGTACTATCCAGGGCGGTACGGAGGAGGCGGTGGCGTCGATGCGCACCAGCACCGAACGCGCCGAGTCGACCCTGAACATCGCCCGTGGCGCGGGCATGGCGCTGGATACCATTGCTGGCGCGGTGGCGCAGATCAACGAGCGTAACCTGGTGATCGCCAGCGCGGCGGAAGAGCAGGCACAGGTGGCGCGCGAGGTGGACCGCAACCTGGTTAACATCAATGACCTGTCGGTGCAGAGTGCTACCGGGGCGCATCAGACCAGCGCGGCGAGTGCCGAGCTGTCGCGCTTGGCGGTGGACTTGAATGGCCTGGTGGCTCGCTTTCGCACCTGATCGTACTGGGGCCGCTTTGCGGCCCATTCGCACTTTCATGGCCTGCGGATAACCTGTGAGAGCAACTGCCTTGCTCAAAATTCTAAAACAGCCAGCCCCGTGGGA
>NZ_JANIAG010000268.1:0-4722 GCF_028682155.1 Pseudomonas sp. 39004 | reverse complement strand
AAAGTCGCCAGGGGCTTTTTATAATTCGCGTGGTTTTCACTAAGTGCCCAGAACCTTAGAACGAGCTCCTCAGCTTTCATGCGCTTGTCATTTTTAATTTCAAGGGCGGTGAGGAAGTTCGATTCTTTAACTGCTTTAGTGGCGAGGCTCATTAAGTCGCCAAAATAGAGTCCATGCCTCAGCTCTTGCGGAGTAAGCTTTGTGGCGCCTGAGTTCAGTCGTTCAAAAACATCGAATTTAACTTGCGGGTGTGTGTCTTTTAAAATAACGATGCATCTTAGTGTGCGATTCTGAATGTGACGTTGAAAACGCGGATCCAGTTCAAAGAACCTACTGCCGTCAAGCTCAGGATATGCGGTCAGTCCTTTTAGAGGGAATTCGTTACTGAAATATTTCCGCATTGTGGTTAGACGCTGGTTCCCGTCTATCACCGAGAGCTTTTCGTCGGATTCTTGATTTAAGTAGATCACTGGTATTGGGCATTGGATTATCAGGGATTCTATCAGTCGAGACGCTTGTGCGTCAGACCAGACATAGCGTCGCTGAAATTTCGGTATGAAAATCGATCCATCAATGAGCTTTTCAACAATAGTCTCTACAGTGAAGTCATAAGTCTCAGTATGCAGCTTTCTCTGTTCAGGTGGGATCGAGAGCACACCATCTGCGAAATCCTCCTGTTCAAGGGCTTCGGGAAATAGTACATCTGCTAACTGCTCTGCTGTGCGCTTGCTGGCCATCGTGGGTTTCTCCTAAAAATTTCACTAGAATGGCTCGTAGAGCCCTAAGGATCAAGCTTTACTGAACTACCTAGCAAATAGTAGTCGAGTACCACTTTCGGAAAGTAGGACAGGGTAACTCGTGTTTTCAGAGCGTCTTGAAGACCGGCGTCAGTCTGCTGCTGGCTGATCCTTGTCGGTCCTGACCATCAGGATCAGGGCTCACTCAGAGATTGAAAATCCATGACTTTCCTATGCGTCGAACGACCAGCCGGACCGTTAGCATGTAGTAGTACCGGGTAGCCTCACTGCGGTGACTCATGCGATGCAGGAGAAACCAAGTCACATGTTTCTTCTGCCAACCCCAAGGCGTTTCTCGCTGCCAGCGGTGAGATATCTCAGCTTGGATGAGCTTTGCTTGCCGTAGATGACGCTGCTGCGTTGCGTACGACCCCTTCAGCACGGCAGCCAAGAACAGCTCCATATCGAATGCCTTACTCATCTGCGGCCTCCTATGTAGGCAGCGACCACATCGACCCGACCGTGCCCTAGCTCATAGCTGATTTGCCTCCGAGCTTCACGATCAAGGTTCCTATCTACCTGGCAACATTGGCCGCCGTTGATAGGTGCCGGGTGCTGGGTGATTTGCTCATAGCGCTCACATGCGTACGCCGCTCGTAGCTCATGAAAGCCATTGAGGTTGTCTGCATGCAGGATGTACCGCGCAGGGTGGATGATTTTTTGCAGAAGATTCAGGTAGCTTTCGTGTGGCGCAATCAGATTGCGGCTACTCGCAGGCGACACCTGCCGTGCAAACCCAAGCGCACCACGAATATGATCATCCACCGTAATCCATTGAGGTGCCAAGGCGCCGGCCCGGCCACCTTTGGTGCCGTCTTGGATGTTGATCTCGCCTAAGTGTTCGGCTTCACGACTTAACCGTGGTAGATCCGCCAAGATGGCCTCACGCAGGCGCATGCCGGTAGCTCGCGCCAACAGAACAATCGCGGCGGCCCGTAGCTGATGCTGGTTGCAAAGCGTATCGGCGATCTGCTTAACCTGTTCGCGATCTTGGCCCTGCGGCACCGACTGTCGAACCCCGCTGCGCTGCATACTCAATGCCTTGCTCGGGCTGGGCAACTTCACACACTGATCACCGCGAAGCGCTGCCATGGTTCTGTTAACGCTGGATAGCCGATTTTGTGCGGTGCTAACGGCGAGGTCACCACGCCCAACCACGTCGCGCAGCTACGCCGCATACTCCGCCAATATCTTCCGATCAATCTGCCGCGCATCATTGATACCGGGCCCCTGTTCGGAGCGGCACCACTTCACGAATGCCTGCCACCGATCACAGTGCGCTTTAACCGTGCCGTAGTGGCCACCGCCAAACATGTCTTTCAGCGCCTGCGGCCCTGCATAGCTCAATTGCCTGCCGTAGCCGAAATTGCGGCCATCGCGTCTACCCATTAATGCCATATCGGTCACCTCATCATACGATCTCCGATCCTTGCCCCACGTCATCTCGCCAAGAATGTTGAGTGTTATCAGGGATCAAGGCCCCTGCGACCTGTGGGGAATGTCCACTACGCGGGACTGGCGGCTCCTTACGACCAAGAGCAAGGCCATCTCATGATCTGGCCTCCTGAGCACCGTTGCCGGTGGGCGGGTGGAGGCAGCGCTGGCTGACGAAGCCAACACCTGAAGATCCTGAGCCGGGTGAACGCAGCGGTGCGATGACCGGGGCATGCCTGACTGTCAGTCAGGTGCAGTCCATTCCCTGGTCTGCGGCACCATCATCTACATCGCTGTTGCTGGTGACATCGGCGTTTGTCACGCCGATTGTCACGAGGGGAATTGCCGCAAAGCCATGTGCGATAAGGGCTGCGGCAGTGGTAGGAGCGCCCGTCTCTTTCCAGAGAAAGTGACGGGCGCAGGTTGGCGCATACGAAATGGCCAAGCGGATAGGATGCTGCTGGGCCGGAGGGTAAGTTGGCTGCCGCATGGGCAACGATATTTAGTTGGCATCCATCACATGGGTAGTGACCGTACGAGCTACCGGACGCGAATCGTACTTGGGGGTGAACCACCGCGGTTGCGGCGTGACCTTTCAGGTTTCTGGCCACATTCGGCTGCCTCGGCAGCGCTTGCATCTACCGGTCTACGCTTGTGGACAATGTTCGTCAAGCAAAGCAATTTCGGGGGGGTAGCGCCTGTGGATAAAACTATCCCCCGGTGGACATCAGTGGTTTTCCACAGATGACAACTGTGCCAGTGGTTTTAATAAGGTTAGGTCCATTGAAACGGGGCGGCTTTGCCGCCTCGTTTCAATGGACCCGCGCGGAGGAGCTTCATGCGGAGCTGTGGGTAACTTCACAGCGGGCTTGGGAGTAGTGCGGCGGGCTACTCGGTCCTCTTGGCACTACGAAGGCGCGTGACGTTCTCACCTGACTGATTGGCGAACTCATGCGGGGTGACATGCTCCTCGCGGTTTGCCTCCAGAAACCGGCTCCACCAAGTCATGATCATCCGGCGCTCTTCGAGGAACTCAGCCTTGTGGGTATAGGCGGCGCGCACGTTGTTGCGTTCCTTGTGGCTCATCTGCCGCTCGATAGCCGTCTCCGACCACAGCCCGGACTCGACCAGCGCACTGCACGCCATGGCTCGGAAGCCGTGTCCGCAGATATCCACCTTGGTGTCGTAGCCCATCGTCCTGAGCGCGGCATTCACCGTGTTTTCGGACATCGGTTTCCACGGTTTGGCATCCCCCCCGAACACCAGATCGAACTTGCCGGTGATCGCGTGAATCTGCTCAAGCAAGGCCACTGCCTGTGGCGATAAGGGTACAACGTGAATATCCCCGGCCATCTTTGTACCCCTTGTGGAAAAAGGCACGCCGTCGAGGGCTGGGCGAGTGTCGGGGATCTCCCAGATACCTCGCTTGAGGTCGAACTCATTCCAGCGGGCGAAACGCAGCTCACTGGAGCGTACGAACACATGCAAAGACAGCATCACCGTGAGGCGCGTGAGCGGGCGACCTTTGTAGTCGTCGATGCGTGCTTGTAACTCTGGCAGCCGCGATAAGGGTAGTGCGGGTCGATGTGTAACCCGTGGTGCTTTGATCGAGCCATCGAGGTCGTGAGCGGGGTTCGCCGTGATCAGCCGCAGCCGTTTGGCTTCGCGCATGATGCTTTGAAGGTAGTTCTTGATCCTAAGCGCCACGTCGATCGTGCCGCGTTTCGTCACGGCTTCTAGAGGCTGCATGAGGTCGTGGGTATCGAGCTCGACGATTGCCTTGGCACCGAGCAAAGGGAATACGTGAGTCTTCAACCGGCTGAGCACAGTCTTGGCGTGGCCCGGCGCCCACTTCGGCACCATCCCGGCATACCAATCGAGCGCAAGGCTTTCGAAGGTACGGCCATTGATTACGGCCTGCACCTTGGCCTGCTGCTTGGACTGGATAGGGTCAATGCCGTTGGCGAGCTGCTGTTTGAGCTCGAAGCGCTTGTGGCGAGCGTCAGCCAGCCCGACCACCGGGTAATTGCCGAGTGAGGTCAGGCCCTCTCGACCATCGGGCTTCACGTACCTGAGCCGCCAGCCTTTGCGACCGTTGGGCTTCACGAGCAGGTAAAGACCATCGCCGTCAAAAAGCTTGTACTCACGTTCGCGAGCCTTTGCAGTGCGGCAGGCGTTGTCGGTAAGGGGAGCCGTTGTGCGAGCCATAAGGGTACTTTCCAATGTCGAATTGGTAGGTATCCTTAAAAGTACCCTTATTAGCGCTGGCTACCCTCGGAATCCGACGGAACGCCAAAACGAAAAAACCCGCCAGAAGGCGGGTTTTTCGGGGGTTCCAGAGATTTTGAAAGCTTTCTATGGAACCTTGAATGGTGCCGGCACCAGGAATCGAACCCGGGACCTACTGATTACAAGTCAGTTGCTCTACCATCTGAGCTATACCGGCAATGGGGCGTCATTATAACGATCGTTTGGCGCCTGAGATCGGAAG
>NZ_JANIAG010000267.1:0-4800 GCF_028682155.1 Pseudomonas sp. 39004 | reverse complement strand
CTGCACCTGGTGCAGGCGGTAGCTATGCTTTAGCCTGGCGGCCAGGTCTTGCCACACTTCGCGGGAAGACGCCAAGCCCGGGATCAGGATGACATCCGGGCCGGCGCCCTCAACGGTTACCGAGATGCGGTCTTTGCTCAACGTTGCCGACGCCTGCGCTGCGGGCTGGGTGGCTGATGCCGGGGCTGAGATCAAGGTGAAAGCGGTACCGATTGCCGCGAGGAGGGTGCGTGTGCGCATGACATTTTCCTTTTGTCCTTCGTTCGCCGTCCAATACCGCCAAACGGGTTGAAGTGTCGAGGATAACATCCAGCCCTGCGTCTTCGGCGTCGGCTGGCAGAATGACGTGAGGGGTCTGTTCGGTAGCGTACAGACCCCTACCGCCATTGCGCACATCCTTGAACAGTCAGCATCTCAGTTGCAGCAACTGTGGGGTTTACTCAGGGAGTGCGGACATGGCAGATAAATATGTTGGGAAGATAGTCGGGGTGGGTACGGATAACGTGGTCTACGTGATCAACATTTATCAAGACGAGACGATTGAGCGCTCGCCACATGGCATGATTCGGCATGAAGGGCTGAAGCATTTCGAGATGCAGTTTGGTGGGGCGGTGCGTAGGATTTCTGAATCCGAGTATGAAATTGCAAGCACGGGCGTCAGGGTTACTGTGCAGGAGGGGGACGGCTAGGGTGGTTAACCTCGCAGGCTGCCTACGCCTGGCCGTAGTCGTTCTTCCTGTCGCCTGTGGGAGCGGGCTAGCCCCGCGAACACGGGCGTAGCCCGTGCCAGTCAACCCCATTTTCTGGCTCGGCCTCTTCGCGGGGCAAGCCCGCTCCCACAAAATGGACTGCCGATGGTGAGCCGTGTCAGGGTATAGGGTGAGGGCAGCTAGGTGCCTGTCTTAGGTTTGGAGGTGGGGCGGATATCGAGCGCCGCCCGCGCGGCGCATCGCGAGCGAAGCTCGCTCCTACATTTGTTTCGGGCCAGTTATTCCTGAAGCCACCGCGCGCGCCCTTGGCGTTCGACTCAATATCGAGCCGTACAAACAAGTTGGTCGCGCACGCTGGCACAGGCGTGACTGGCCCGAAACAGATGTAGGAGCGAGCTTCGCTCGCGATGCGCCGCGCGGGCGGCGCTCGATATCCGCCCCACCTCCAAACCCAAGACAGGCATCTAGCTGCCCTCACCCTATACCCCGACAAGCACATGGCAGCCCCACTTCCCCAACATTACTAGCCTGTGTTGACCAACAGCTTACGAGCCATAGCTATCAGGCAACCGGCCTCACACCGCATTGACACCCTCCAACGTCGCAAAGGAAATGTCTTTTGCTGTAAGCAGGAAGTCCCTCATGTAGGGCATTTCCAGCATATCGCTGCGAACCGCCGCGAATAGCGTGGCTTGCAGCCCTTTCTCGCCCAGGCGCTTGGCAATGACATAGCCGCGCGAGGTGTATTCATGCACCGCCCAGTTCGGTAGGCAGCAAACCCCGCGGCCGCTGGCCACCAGCTGCATCATCATCACGGTCATTTCGGCGGTGCGTACCTGGGCGGGCTCGAGGTCGGCGGGGTCGAAGAAGCGGGTGAAGATGTCCAGGCGGTTGCGCTCGATCGGGTATGTGATCAGGGTCTGGCTGGCGATGTCGGCGGGTTCCAGGTAGGGCTTTTCGCGCAGGGAGTGGTGCTTGTCGATGGCCAGCATTGCCTCGTAGCCGAACAGCGGCACGTAGGTGATACCTGGCAAGGTCACCGGGTCGGAGGTCACCACCAGGTCGAGGTCCCCCCGTTCCAGGGCCGGCAGTGGCGCGAACGACAACCCTGAGGCCAGGTCCAGTTCAACCTCTGGCCATGCCTCGCGGAAATCGTCCACCGAGGGCATCAACCATTGGTAGCAGCTGTGGCACTCGATGGCGATGTGCAGCCGGTCGGCCGTACCGCCAGCCAGTTTGCTCAGCTTGCGCTCCGTCGTGCGAATCAGCGGCAGCACCTGGTCGGCCAATTGCAACAGCTTGAGGCCGGCCGTGGTGAAGCGCACCGGCTTGGACTTGCGCACGAACACGGGCATGCCGAGGCGACTTTCCAGCTCCCGGAACTGGTGCGAGAGCGCCGATTGCGTCAGGTGCAGGAACTCGGCAGCCTCGGGCAGGCTGTCCGTTTCGCGCAGGGCATGAAGCGTGCGTAGGTGTCTCAAGTCGATCATGAGAAGAGGGCAACGCTCAAACCGCGCAATGCGCGGCGAGGTTGCAATATTGTCCTTTGAAATACAGCAAGGGTTGCGTCGCTGCGGCGTCCTGCACGTTCAGCGCTTTCACTTCGCCAATCACGATCACGTGGTCACCGGCTGCGTGTTCGGCGTGAATCTCGCAATCCAGCCAGTGCAGGCTGCCGGCAATGACCGGATTACCCAGCGGCGACGCCTGCCACTTGACCCCATGCCATTTGTCCGCGCCTTTGCGGGCGAACTGGTTGGAAATCCCCACCTGTTCACCTGAAAGGATATTGACCGCGAAGCGGCCCGCCTGGCGAATGCCGGGGTAGCTGGCCGAACTGGCCATCACGCTGAATGACACCAGCGGCGGGCTCATCGACACGCTATAGAACGACTGGCAGGTGAAGCCAATCGGCGCGCCATCGATGAGCGAGGTGATCACCGTGATACCGGACGCGTAGTGCCCGAGCGCTTCGCGAAAGCGCGAGGGCGCGATGGCAGTACTGGGAAGTGACATGGTAGGTCCTGACGTGAGGGGGCCTTTAATGGGCCAGGAGTTCTCTGCGCACGATGTCTGCGCC
The DNA here is from genome assembly GCF_028682155.1 of Pseudomonas sp. 39004. Taxonomy (NCBI): domain Bacteria; kingdom Pseudomonadati; phylum Pseudomonadota; class Gammaproteobacteria; order Pseudomonadales; family Pseudomonadaceae; genus Pseudomonas; species Pseudomonas sp. 39004. The sequence continues at coordinate 2,010 of NZ_JANIAG010000267.1, read as the reverse complement.
TGCACTCAGCGCATTCAGCTTGCCCCTGGCGACCTGGCGAGGTAATGGGGCCATGCCACAGTTGGTGCACGGGTAGAGTTTGTCGGCATCTACGAATTGCAGTGCTTTGCGCAGGGTAGCCGCGACTTCCTCGGGGGTTTCAATGGTGTGGTTCGCCACGTCAATGGCGCCTACCATCACTTTTTTACCGCGGATGAGTTCCATCAGGTCCAGCGGGACGTGCGAGTTGTGGCATTCCAGCGAGATGATATCGATGCTGGATTTTTGCAGTTTGGGGAACGCTTCTTCATATTGGCGCCACTCACTGCCCAGGGTCTTTTTCCAGTCGGTGTTGGCTTTGATGCCATAGCCATAGCAAATATGGACGGCCGTTTCACATGTGAGGCCTTCAATGGCCCTTTCCAGCGTGGCCACACCCCAGTCATTGACTTCGTCGAAGAAGACATTGAAGGCGGGTTCATCGAACTGGATGATGTCCACACCGGCAGCCTCTAGCTCAAGGGCTTCCTGGTTGAGAATCTTGGCAAATTCCCACGCCAGTTTTTCGCGGCTTTTGTAATGGTTGTCGTACAGCGTATCAATCATGGTCATGGGGCCTGGCAGCGCCCATTTGATGGGCTGCCGGGTTTGCTGACGCAAAAACTTGGCATCTTCTACAAACACGGGCTTTTGCCGAGCGACAGCCCCCACCACCGTCGGTACGCTTGCGTCGTAGCGATCGCGGATACGCACGGTTTCACGTTTCTCGAAATCAACGCCGCTGAGGTGCTCGATGAAGGTCGTCACAAAGTGTTGGCGCGTTTGCTCGCCATCACTGACGATATCAATGCCGGCGTGTTGCTGCTCTTGCAATGACAGGCGCAGTGCATCCTGTTTGCCTTCGGTCAACGCCTCATCCTGCAACTTCCAGGGGGACCAAAGTGTCTCGGGTTGTGCGAGCCAAGAGGGTTTAGGCAAACTGCCGGCAGTCGACGTGGGTAACAGCTTTTTCATGAAAGAAGACCTTGTATTTGCGTAAGTCAGGAAGCGTAGTTGGCGGACCACTGCTCAAGCATGGCGTGGTAAGGTTTGATGAAGTGCTCTTCGACAAATCGTCCCTGTTCAATAGCCAGCCGGCTACGCTCTTCCCGATCATAAACAATGCGTGTCAGCGAATAATCTTCGTGCTTCAAGCTGGGCTGGTAGGACTTTCCTGCCACCGAATTGGCATTGTAGATTTCGGGGCGGTAGATTTTCTGGAAGGTATCCATGGTGCTGATGGTGCTGATCAGCTCAAGGTTGCTGTAGTCACTGAGCAAATCGCCGGAGAAATAGAAAGCCAACGGCGCAGCGCTGTTCGCAGGCATGAAGTAACGCACTTTCAATCCCATCTTCCCGAAATATTCATCGGTCAAGGAATATTCATCTTGCTGGTATTCAAAGCCCAGCACCGGGTGCTGGTTTTCAGTGCGATGGTAAGTCTTGCTGCTCGACACGCTCAGGCAGATGACCGGGGGCTTGGCAAAGTGCTGTTTGTAGGTGGCGGAGTTCACGAAGCGCTTGAACAGCTTGCCATGCAGCTCGCCAAAATGCTCAGGTGTGCTGAACGCTGGCTGGTTTTTGTTGTGCCCCAGTAGCAGTACGCTGAAGTCGTAATCGCGCACGTAGGACGAAAAATTGTTCCCCACCATGCCGGCGATGCGCTCGCCGGTTTTTCGGTCGACGATGTGGGTTTTCAATATTTCAATCAAGGGCAGGGCGTGATCGCTGCGTTCAGCATCGATCGTCATCGCGACGGAAATTATCTCAAGCTCGACGCTGTAACGGTCGCCTTTTGGGTTGTCCCAATGCGCCAGGGCGTTGAAGCGGTTGTCGATCATCCCCAGGGTGTTGCGCAAGTTTTCCTGGCGGCTCGCGCCCCTCGCCAGGTTGGCGAAGTTGGTCGTGAGGCGTGTGTTTTCGGCGGGGTGATAATGTTCGTCGAAACGAATGGTCTTGATGGAAAAGTTGAAATCTGTGGAGCTACTCACC
>NZ_JANIAG010000266.1:0-4811 GCF_028682155.1 Pseudomonas sp. 39004 | reverse complement strand
CTACCGCAAAACGGTCGGGAATTACTGGAATATTCAGTTGACATTTCAAGTAATCGGCCCGCATTTTAGCGGCTGGGCAAAGGCCCGGCATCCATTCTTGAAGAGGGCTGCACAACAATGACAATCATAGTAGAAACCCTTGATCTGGGCGGCACCGGCCCCCGGGTCGTGGTCAAGGACACCATCGATGTCGCCGGTACCGCCAGCCGCGCCAGCAGCCAGGCGTTGGAGGACGCGCCGCTGGCCGAGCGCCATGCCGAGGTGGTCAGCCAGTTGCTGGCCGCCGGTGCCCGATTGACCGGCAAGGTCAGCCTGCACGAGCTGGCGTTTGGCACCACCGGGATCAACCGCTATACCGGCACGGCAGCCAACCCGCGTTTTCCAGGGCGCATTCCCGGTGGCTCGTCCAGCGGTTCGGCCGCTGCGGTGGCGGCGGGCTTGGCAGACTTCAGCCTGGGTACCGACACCGGCGGTTCGGTGCGCGTCCCGGCCTGTTGCTGTGGGGTGTTCGGCCTCAAGCCGACGTTCGGCCGGGTAAGCCGCAAAGGCGTGATGCCAGCGCGCACCAGCCTCGACTGCGTTGGCCCGTTCGCCGCGAGCCTGCCGATGCTGGTGCGTGCCATGAGCATGATCGACCCCACCTTCGTCCCCGCCCAGGTGCCGACCAAGGCGCGCATCGGTGTGTTGCGGGTGACCGCCGAGGCTGCCATCCACAAGGTGGTACACGGGGCGCTGACGGCCAGTGGCTTGCCTTTGGGCAACGTCGAGCTCAAGCATTTTGGCGCTGCCTACGACGCCGGCATGGTAGTGATCAACCGCGAAACATTCGAAGGCTGTGGCCACCTTCTGCAAACCGGCAAGGTCGGCAGCGATATCGCCGGGCGCCTGGCGGCAGCGGGGCAGACCACGGACTCGGCGCTGGCCGAGGCTGAAGAGGTGCGTCGAAGGTTTACCGATGAAGTCGACCAGGCCCTGGCCAGCTTCGACGTCCTGGCCCTGCCGACCCTGCCGGACTTCCCGCTGCGCCTGGAGGATGCTGCCGACACCCGGGCGGTGCTGGGCATGACCTCGCTGGTGCGGCCGTTCAACCTGTCGGGGCACCCGGCGTTGAGCATCCCGCTGGGCAGCGAGGCCGGCTTGCCGGTCGGCCTGCAACTGGTGGCGGCGAAGGGCGCCGACGAAAAACTGTTGGCGGTGGCCGAGCGCTTGCTGCTGAACCTGTATGCCGGTAACGAGCACTGAGGCCAGCGTAGCCATGACCGATATCCTTGAACTGCAGGCCCGGCTGCTCTGCTTCGAACACCAGCAGGCCATCCGCGTCTGCATGAACCGCTACATGGCGCTGTGCGACCAGTTGGACGCCAGCTCACCGCTCGATGAACTGGCGGGGTTGTTCTGCCGTGAGGCGGTGTGGGAAGGCAAGGGCGCCAAGTACGCCGAAAGCTTTGGTGGCTACCATGGCCGCGAGGCGATCCGCGCGATGTTTGCCACCTACATGAAGACGCCGGCGCACTTTGCCTTGAATGTGCACTTCCTGACCAGCGAGGTGATCGAGGTGGCCGGTGATGAAGGGCTTGGGCGCTGGGTGATGTTGCAGACCAGTACCTTTGCCGACGGCGCGTCGCACCTGAATGCCGCCCGGTTGACGGTGCGCTTTGCGTTGGAAGAGGGGCGCTGGCGCATGGCGCATTTCCAGACCGAGAACCTGTTCAGCCGGCCGGTTACGGGGTGGAACAGCGAGGCGCCGTTGCCGGTGCCTGAGTAGAGCGTAGGGCCATTGTTGCTGGGGCCGCTTTGCGGCCCCAGCAGTCTCCCGCTCAAAACGTGCTGACGAACACCACCTGCCCATACAGGTTGTCATTGTTGCTGCCCAACTGCGTCCCCCCTTGCTCGGCACTGCGATCCGGCTGATACAACCCCACCAAGGGCACGACCATCAGGTGATCATTGATGGTCCATTCGGCATAGATATCCAGCTCACGCCCGTCCACATTGCCCAACCTGCGGTCGATGGTATCGAAGTTGAACGCCATCACCCCGAGGTTCAGCGTGGGGCTCGGGCTGACCGCCAGGCCAACCTTCTGCACCCGCGCATTGCTATTGAACGGCCCGGCATAGTTGCCCGCCACTTCACCCTGGAACCACGTCCCCAACCCGCGCCCAAGGCCGTAGAACAGGGTGTCGTACTGCTCTGAAAAGCGGCTGTAGCGGTAGCTGAGGTTCGGCTGCCAGGGCAGGTTGGCGAAGGTCCAGCCTGCTTCCAGGTACCAGGCATCCTCGGTGGCGGTGTGGGGCTTGTCCTGTTTGGCGTATTCCCCGGACAGGAACAGGTTGTCTACCCCGGCATTGCCCTGGCCACGCAGGCTGTAGGTTTTCATGCCGTCGCGTTCCAGTTGCTGGGGCGAGGCGTATTGCTCGTCGACATGGGTGGTGGCGATGTAGGTCAGGCCGACCGTGCCAGCGTCCGCCACGTGTTCCAGGGTGGCGACGTGCATTTCGGTGTTGGCCTGGGCGCGGTTGTCCGATTGCAGCCACATCAGGTCGCCGCGCCAGCCGCTGCTGCCACCCAGGCGCAGCACGGCGGTCTTGTCGAAGCTCTTGCGCGCCGCCAGGTAGTAGGCGCCACCCCGGTTGAACTGCCCATCGGCCAGGCCATGGCCAACGTTCAGCGAGTCCCCCTGAAGCAGAAAACCATCGCCCACGGCGACCATCTGTTTGCCGAACGACAGGTCGATACCGTCCTCGCCCAGCAGCGGTACCAGGTTGCCGGACTTCCAGCCCAGGTAGGCATCTTCGATCTTGCTGGTGCGTTCGCTGCCGTCGCTGAAGCCTGCAGCGTCACCGTCCCCCCAGGTCGCCGAGCTGAGCAGGGCAAAGGCGCCATACAACGCCCCCATGCTCCCCAGGCGCTGGTCGGCACTCAAACCATACTTGATGTAGCCCTCCTGCCAGGAGGTAGAGCCGGGTTGGTCACGGCCAATCACGTAGCTTCGTTCGCTGTGGAATGCACCGAACACGGCTTCCACATTGGCGTTCAGGTGGCGTTCGGCATCGCTGTACAGCTCGTGCGCGGACGCACCCAGCGAAGCCCCGGCCAGGAGTGCGGCCAAGGTACGGCGGTACGGGCGGTGGTGCATGGTCTGGCTTCCTTTGTCATGGTTTTTGGCAGAAGTTCCGAAGACATGCCAATGATCATGAAGCAAGCCCAGGCACGGGTTTTTGCCCTGGCTGCCAGTTGCCTTTGGCGTTGTGCCAAGCTGATGCGAGGGGGTGGGGAAACGCAGAAGGCCCCGTTGCGGGGCCTTCGTGGGCAGGTAGCGTTACTTGAGGCCGGCGAGGAAGCACGTCACCGACTGGCGCTCGCCGGCATCCGGCAGCCCTGCGTAAGGCATGTAGGTGCCGGGCACCGCGGCTTGTGGCTGCGCGATGAAGGCGCCGATGGCTTGTGCCGTCCAGGCCGCCTGGCGGGTTTTCATGGCCTGGGAGTAATTGGCCCCTGGCACGCTACCGGGGGTGCGGCCCACCACGTCGTGCAGGTTGGGGCCCATCAGGGTCGGGCCATCCTTTTGCGCCGAGTGGCACGCCGCACAGTCGCGCGCGAATACCTGTTCGCCTTGCTGGCGTTGCGGGGCTGCACACTCTTCGGCCAAGGCCAGCGGGCTGGCCAGGGCGGCAAGCAGGAAGGTCACTATGAACTTGCTGGATACGACGGTCGACATCACGCACGGTTCCTGGGTAAGGCAGCGCCGGGCTGCTTCTTGTTGGTGTTCGGTTTGATTGTGTGCCAGTGCCGGCCGGCAGGTTTTGTTGTGCCTGCCAGGGTGTTTGCTGGGCTTGTCAGTTGCGTGAGGCCCGCCACAGGGGTCAATTGGCGTGACGCTTGCGGTACTCGCCCGGGGTCATGCCAAAGCGGCCCTTGAACGCGGTGCTGAAGTAACTCGAATCGGAAAAGCCCAAGGCATAACCCAGCGACGATACTTTCTGGTCCATCGCCGGGTTGCGCAGGCTTTCGGCGCAGAAGTCGAGGCGGCGGTTACGGATGTACTGGGCGATGACCAAGTCGTGCTTGGCGAAGATGCGGTACAGGCTGCGCATGGAGATGCCCACTTCATGGGCGATGAGTTCAGGGGTCAGCTGCTCGCAGGTGATGCGCTGGTCAATCAGCGCCAGGGCCTTGCGGAACATCCGTTCATGGCTGCCGGGCACTGAGTCATGGGTGATGGCCGGGCGCAGCAGGGCGATCAGCGCATCGAGCACGGCCTGGCTTTCGTTGTTGGCCATGTGTTGGGTGCGGCCGGCCTCGAGCATCATCTGCCGGGCCATGCTGGCCAATGGGGTTTGCGCTTCGATGCGTTTTGCGCAGGCCACGCTCACGCCGCGGGTACCGCTCTGCACCTGGGGGCGCGGCAGGATCAGTGACAGTTGCCGTGAGCGTTGGTGGAAGTGCATGTCCAGTGGGGCGCTGGCGTCGATCAGGGTCAGGTCGCCGGGCCGCAGCTCGATGCGGGCATCCTGGTGTTCGATATGCGAGGTGCCGGCCATCTGCAGCACGGCGTAGTAGTTGTCGGCGCCGCTGGCGCGAATCTCCCGGGCGCTGCGGAACAGGTGGACGTGGGTCATGTCGACGATGCTCATGGAAATCTGGCCTACCTGGCACTTTTCGAGCTGGCCGACGAAGCCTGCGTCGAGCTTGCGGGCGTTGAAGTGGCCGCAGGCTTCGTTGACCTGGCTGAGCCAGGCCTGGAAGTGATCGTCGCAAACACGGGTCGCTGGTGTCATGGGGGGCCTCGCACGGTAAGACGTGGAACGGA
>NZ_JANIAG010000265.1:0-4824 GCF_028682155.1 Pseudomonas sp. 39004 | reverse complement strand
GTGCTCTTCCGATCTCCGACGCGGCCACGGCCAGCACCAGGCCGGAGAGGAAGGCGATGTTCTGCGACTCGAACACCAGCCCGAGCACCACTGCCAGCAGGCCGATCACCAGGGTGGCGATACGCGAAACCCGCATCTCTTGCTGCTCGGTGGCCTGGCCTTTGCGCATCACACAGGCATACAGGTCGTGGGACACTGCCGACGCACCGGATAGCGCCAGGCCAGCCACGACCGCCAGAATGGTGGCGAAGGCCACGGCAGAAATGAAACCGAGGAACAGGTTGCCACCCACCGCCTGGGCCAGGTGCACCGCGACCATGTTGCCGCCGCCAATGATCGCGCCCGCTGCATCGCGGTAAGACGGCTCGGTGCCGACCATGACGATGGCGCCGAAGCCGATGACGATCAGCAGCAGGTAGAAGTAGCCAATGAAACCGGTGGCGTAGAACACGCTCTTGCGTGCTTCCTTGGCATCGCTGACGGTGAAGAACCGCATCAGGATATGAGGCAGGCCCGCCGTGCCGAACATCATGCCCAGGCCCAGGGAAATCGCGTCCACCGGGTTCGACAGCAAGCCACCCGGCGCCATGATTGCCTGGCCCTTGGCGTGCACGGCAACGGCACTGGCAAACATCGCCTCGGTGCTGAAGCCAAAGTGCTTGAGCACCATGAAGGCCATGAACGTGGTACCGCTGAGCAACATCACCGCCTTGATGATCTGCACCCAGGTGGTGGCGAGCATGCCGCCGAAGGTCACGTAGGCGACCATCAGCACCCCGACCAGCATCACCGCATACAGGTAGCTGATACCGAACAGCAGCTCGATCAGCTTGCCGGCACCGACCATCTGCGCCACCAGGTACATCAGCGCCACGACCAGGGTGCCGAACGCCGACGTCAGGCGCACGGGGGTTTGAGCCAGGCGGTAGGACACCACATCGGCAAAGGTGTACTTGCCCAGGTTGCGCAAGCGCTCGGCAATCAGGAACAGGATGATCGGCCAGCCGGCGAGCACGCCCAGGGCGTACAGCAGTCCGTCGTAGCCGTTCATGAACATCATTGCCGAAATGCCCAGGAACGACGCGGCGCTGATCATGTCGCCGGCGATCGCCAGGCCGTTCTGCATGCCGGTCAGGCCGCCGCCGGCGGTATAGAAGTCACTGGCCGAACGGGTCCGCAATGCGGCCCAGCGGGTGACCAGCAAAGTGAAGCAGACGAACACCATGAACATCGAGATGGCGGTCCAGTTCATTGCGCGCACTCCTGCTTGACCTTGTCGTTGAGCGGGTCGAGCACGTTGTTGGCGCGGTGCACGTAGATGCCGGTGAGGGCGAACGACAACAGCACCATGAGCACGCCCACCAGCATGCCGACGGTGGTCACGCCACCGCTGAGCGACTGGCCGAGGGTGCTGGGCGAGAACGCCACCAGCAGGACGAAGCCGTAGTAGATCACCAGCATGGCCAGGGTCAGGCTGCCGTTGAGGCGGCGCTTGCGCCGGACCAGGTGCTGGAAGTCGGGGTGGTTGGCGATGCTTGCGATGCGTTCGGGGGTCATGGGTCAGCGATCTCTTGGTGTTGTAGTTGTTTTTTGTGAGGTCACACGGGTGTTGCATGCGGTGTTGTAAAGCGGCGCGGGTTTACAACTGGTCGAAGTCGAGCACCACCTTGTCGCTCACCGGGTAGGTCTGGCACGACAGCACATAGCCCGCCGCCACTTCGTAGTCTTCCAGCGCATGGTTGCTGTCCATCTCTACCTCGCCCTCGATCACCCGGCACTTGCAGGTGGAGCACACGCCCGCCTTGCACGAGTAGGGCAGCTCGGCGCCAATGGCATTACCGGCGTCCAGCACGTTCTGGCTGTTGCGCGGCAGGTCGAACGACAGGGCGCGGCCATCGCTGATCACGGTGATATGGCTGAGCGCCGAATCCACCTGGCGCGCCGCCTCACGGGCCTCGCGGCGTGCTTCGCTGCCAGCGGCGGCAAACAATTCGAAATGGATGCGCTCCTTGCCCATGCCGTTGGCCTGCAGGCTGTCGCGCACGGTTTCGGTCATCGCCTGGGGGCCGCAGATGAACGCCGCGTCCAGCGTGGTGACGTCCAGCCAGCGGGCGAACAACTGGCCGCACTTGTCGGCATCGATCCGGCCGTTGTACAGGTCGACATCCTGCTGCTCGCGACTGAACACGAAAATCAGGTTCAGGCGGTCCAGGTAACGGTTTTTCAGGTCTTCGAGCTTGTCGCGGAACAACGCACCGGAGCTGGAGCGGTTGCCGTACAGCAGGGTGAAGCGGCTGTGCGGCTCACTGGCCAGGGTGGTGGCGATGATCGACAGGATCGGCGTGATGCCGCTGCCTGCGGCCACGCCCAGATAGTGGCCGTGGCGGGCAGGGTCCAGCGGTACATGGAAGCTGCCAGACGGCGGCATCACCTCCAGTTGCTGGCCAGCCTTGAGCACGTCATTGGCAAAGGCGGAGAAACGCCCGCCCGGCACGCGCTTGACGGCTACCCGCAGCTCGCCATCCTGTACCGCGCTGCAGATGGAATAGGAGCGGCGTACTTCCTCGTTGTCCAACCGGGTACGCATGACCAGGTACTGGCCCTGGGTAAAGCTGAATTGCGCCTGCAAGTGCTCGGGCACGTCGAAGGCGATGGACACCGCGTCGCGGGTCTCGTTACGCACTTGCTTGATGGTCAGGCTGTGAAACTGGCTCATGTGTTCTCCACGGCTCAAATGCATTTGAAATAGTCGAACGGCTCCAGGCACTCGCGGCAGCGGTACAGCGCCTTGCAGGCCGTGGAGCCGAACTGGCTGAGCAGTTCGGTGTGGGGGCTGGCGCACTGCGGGCAGCACACCTGGGGCGCTTCACCGAGCAAACTGCGCTTGCTGGTGCTGCCCTCGGGCGGTGCGATGCCGTAGGCGCGCAAGCGTTGGCGGCCCAGCTCGCTGATCCAGTCGGTGCTCCAGGCCGGGGTCAGCCGCCGCTCCAGCGCAGGGGCAGCAAAACCGGCCTGTTGCAGCGCGTCACGGATGTCGGCCTCGATCACCTCGGTCGCCGGGCAACCGGAGTAGGTCGGCGTGACTACCAGGTGCAGGTGGCCGGCGCGCCAGTCGAGGTCGCGGACGATGCCCAGGTCGACCACGCTGACTACCGGCACCTCCGGGTCCATGACCTGCTCCAGTACTTCCCAGGCCCGGGCCAAGTCATCGCCGCGGGCCGCACGGGCGCCGAGGTCGCTGGCAATCAGCTCACCAGGTTGCATCGGGGTAGGCCCGTGGCAGGAACTGCATTTCGGCCAGCAACAGCCCCAGGTGCTCGGTGTGCAGGCCTTTGCGGCTGTCCAGGTAGAAATGGCTGGCCGCCTTGGGCAGCGGCAGTTGCACCGAGTCGAAAATCGCTGTCACCTGCTTGAGCCAGGCAGCACCGACGCTGCGCGGGTCGGCAGCAATGCCAGCCTCGGCCAGGCGTACTTCGTTTTCGCTGCCTGCCGCCAGTTCGACGGTGAAGCGCCACAGCGCCGGGATCGCATCGAGCATGCGCCGACGGCTTTCGTCAGTGCCGCCGCCCAGTCGCTGCACCCATTCGCCGGAGCGACGCAGGTGGTAGGTGACCTCCTTGAGCGCCTTGGCAGCAATGCCGGCGATACGTTCGTCGCTGGACGCGGCCAGGCCCTGCAGCACCGCGTAATGCCAGGCGTCATAGAAGAACTGCTTGGTCATGGTCACGGCAAAGTCGCCATTGGGTTGCTCGACCAGCAGCAGGTTGCGGTAGGCGCGTTCGTCGCGACGCATGGCAAGGGCATCGGCATCACGGCCGTCATCGAGCAGCTCGGCGGCGTACTCCAGCCAGTTGCGGGCCTGGCCGACCAGGTCGAGGCCGACGTTCATCAAGGCCAGCTCTTCTTCGATGGCCGGCGCATGGCCGCACCATTCACAAAGGCGCTGGCCCTGCACCAGGGCGCTGTCGCCCAGCAGCAGCAAATACGGGATAAGCGTTTCTGTATGCATGGCCAACCTCACATGTGTCCGACTTCGTCGGGCAGTTCGTAAAAGCTGGCGTGGCGGTAGACCTTGTCGTCCGAAGGGGCGAACAACGGGTCTTTCTCGTCAGGCGAGGAGGCGGTGATCAGCGCCGAAGGCACCACCCACAGGCTCACGCCTTCGCTGCGGCGGGTGTACAGCTCACGGGCATTCTCGATGGCCATGGCGGCGTCGGCGGCATGCACGCTGCCGACATGCTTGTGGTTCAAGCCGTGCTTGCTGCGCACGAACACTTCGTAGAGGGTCCAGACAGACATTTTCGATCTCCGCATCAATCGCCGCTCAGGCGGCGTTCTTGTTCTGTTGCTTGCGCGCATAGGCCACGGCGGCCTCGCGTACCCAGGCACCGTCCTCGATGGCCTTGCGCCGGGTGGCGACACGCTCCAGGTTGCACGGGCCGTTACCCTTGATGACTTCGTAGAACTCGTCCCACTGGATTTCGCCGAAGTCGTAGTGGCCGCGGGCCTCGTTCCACTTCAGGTGCGGGTCGGGTGCGGTGCAGCCGAGCAGTTCGAGCTGTGGCACGGTCTGGTCGATGAAGCGCTGGCGCAGTTCGTCGTTGGTCTGGCGCTTGATCTTCCAGGCCATCGACTGGGCGCTGTTGGGGGAGTGCTCGTCGCTTGGGCCGAACATCATCAGCGACGGCCACCACAGGCGGTTGATGGCGTCCTGGACCATGTCCTTCTGCGCCTGGGTGCCGTGGCGCATCATGGTCAGCAGCAGCTCGTAGCCCTGGCGCTGGTGGAAGCTCTCTTCCTTGCAGATACGGATCATGGCGCGGG
>NZ_JANIAG010000264.1:0-4954 GCF_028682155.1 Pseudomonas sp. 39004 | reverse complement strand
TCGCCAAAGCCCTCCCGCCATACACACAAATAAACAAAGGCCATTTCTCATTACAGACCAAGGGGTGAAATCCTCCCCCCCGTATGCAGTACAATCGCCCCCTTTTTCTTGGCAACGAGTCGAAGCCATGATCGAACCCAAGCGCGTCCTGCGCGCCCTAGCCGAACACTGGGCCCTGATCGAGCCGCTGTGCGAACGTTTCGACCAGGGCACCCTGAGCCTGGTCGAACTGCGTCAGCATGTGGCCCGCCAGCAGGTCGAGAGTACCCCGCAGGACATCACCCAGCTGCTCGACGTGTGGATCCGCCTGGATATCCTGGTGCCGGTGGCCAAGAGCCCGAACCGCTTCGAGCTCAACGCCCAGATCCACGACTTCCTCGCCTACCTGCGCCGCGAACACCGCTTGGGCCTGTGCCTGGAGATCGAAGCCTACCTGCGCCACCTGGAACGCCTTGCCGGGCACATCCAGGATGCCTTCGACAACCGCGATAGCGACGACCTGGCGCGCCAGTTGCGCCTGCTCGACATGCGCGTGCGCGATGTGCTGAAGAAGCTCGACAACGACGAGCAGGCGCTGGTGGCCGTGGCCGAGCGGGCCAAGACCAGCAACCGCCAGATCCCGCTGCGCCAGCGCTACGCTGAAGTCCTCGCAACCTGGGACGAGTACGTCGAGCCGATGATCCAGCTGGTCAACGCCGACGGCGCCTTCGAACAAGGCGTGCGCAAGGTCGAAACCGTGCTGCTGCGCCTGCTGGGCGAGCAGGCGCGCCTGGGCCACCTGGTCGACGACGACATGCTGCTGCGCACCCACGCGCGCATCCTGGAAATGCAGACCAGCGCCCAGCTGACCCTGCGCCACGCCCGTGAACTGCTGCTACCACTGCGCGAAGAAGCGCGCCGGCACAACGCCGTGACCCGTGGCGCCGCCCTGGCGCTGTCGGTGATCCGCCGCAAGGGCATCGATGCCGTGCCGCAAGCGGCCATGGCGATGTTCACCCGGCCGCAGAGCACCTTCCTCGGCAGCGCCAGCCAGGTCGAGGCCTACGTCTACGCTTTGGCCCGTTTCGAGCCCAAGCCTGCGCGCTTCCCCAAGGCGCACAAGACCGACAAAGACCCGTTGCCGCGCGCGCCACGCACGGTCAAGGAAATGCTCGAACGCTGCGAGCAGGCCCTGCCGCTGCCCGACCTGATGGTCTGGCTGCTGGAGCAGGAGCCCGACGGCGCCACCGACGAACTGCTGTACTGGTTCTCGCGCCTGTCGCGCGAGAAGCGCTTCCAGCGCGAGCGCCTCGAACGCCGCGACTACACCACCCACGAACACCTGGTCAGCCTGCGCTCGTTCGCCCTGACGTCCAGCCGTAAAGACGTCGCCACAACGACTGCCGAATCCAACGCGAGCCCAGCCAATGCATCTTGATCTTTCCGAACTGTCCCAGCTCGCACCGATCTTCCGCGAGCTGTTCAAAGGTTTCCACGTCAGCCGCCGTGACCCCGAGCTGTACGCTCAGCTGTCGAACTTCCAGGACCAGTACCGCACACTGTTCAAGGCCCTGGGCTTCGAACTGGTGTGCGACACCCGTGGTTTCTATTACTTCGTGCCCGAGCTTGCCGCCGCGCAGGTCAACAAGACCGCCCAGCGCCTGTCGCTGTTCACCTTCATCCTGGTCGAGCACCTGGCCGACCAGGGCCGCGACCCAATGGCCGTGCTCGACGGCGGCAGCATCGGCCGCGACGAGCTGCCATCGCTGCTGGAAAAGTACCGCGACCTGTTCCTGCAGGCCGAAGTGCAAACCGTCGAAGAGCTGGAAGAAAAAATCCTGCGGCGCATGACCCAGCTCGGCTTCGCCTTCGAGGAAGGCGGTATCTACCGCTTCCTGCCGCCGATGCACCGCTTCCTCGACGTCTGCCTGTCGGTGCAGCAGGACCGCGACCTGGCCGCTACCCTGCACAGCGACCTGCCTTTGCCGACCCCGGTACTGGCCGAGGAAGAAAGCCCGGAGCAACTCAACCGCACCGACGACCCGCTCGACCTGTCGCCATTCGAAGGCGACGAGAGCGACGAGGACGCCCTGGCCCGGGCCATCCGCGAAGAGCAACAGGAGATTGACGCATGAGCCAGGAACGCTACGGCATCCGCCGCTTCGCTTTGCTCAACACCGCCGGCTACAGCCTTGGCCTGTTCCCGCTGGAGCACCCGCTGTCGGTGTACGGCGCCAACAACCTGGGTAAATCGGCCTCGATCAACGCCCTGCAGTTCCCGATCCTGGCGCGTATGTCCGACATGAGCTTCGGCAAGTACAGCCTGGAGCAGTCGCGTCGCTTCTACTTCGCCAGCGATACCTCGTACATCCTCTGCGAACTGAACCTGCCCCACGGCCCGCACGTGATCGGCGTGGTCGGCCGCGGCCCGGGCGGCGGTTTCGGCCACCAGTTCTTCGCCTACAAGGGCGAACTGGACCTGGCCCATTACCAGAAGAACGACACCTGCCTGCGTCAGAAAGAGCTGTTCACCAACCTCGAGCGCCTGGGCCTGAAGGCCTACGAGCTCAAGCCCGACGAGCTGCGTCGGCTGCTGGTCGGTGGCCACACCTCGGTGCCGCTGGACCTGACCATGATCCCGCTGCGCTCGACCAGCGAGCAAAGCCTGAAAACCTTCCGCGCGCTGTTCATCAACCTGCTGCACATGCGCGAGATCACCGCAGCCAAGCTCAAGCAGCTGTTCCTCGACGCCTTCGAGCACAGCCTGCGCTCGGGCAGCGTCGACTACATCGCGGCCTGTGAAGAAGCCTTCCGCGACGTGCGCCGCATGGAGCAGGACTACAACGCCCTGGTCGCCGCCGGCCCGCTGGTCGAAGCCCTGGCCGGTGGCGTTGCCCAGCGCGACATTCTGCGCGGCAAGCTGCACCGCCTCTCGCCCCTGCTCGACAACCTGCTGGGCACCTGGCAGGAATATGCCATGGCGCGCAAGGAAGAGCTGGTCATCCAGTCCGAACACTACCGTGGCGAACAGGACCGGCTGCAGAACGACCAACGCGGTGGCACCCAAGAGCTGATGCGCCTGGAGCGTGAGATCACCGGCATCCAGCGCTGGCTCGGCGAGCTGTCGGTGCTCAAGCGCCGCTTCGCCCTGGTCGATGACGTCAAGGTCCTGGAGCAGCAGTTGCTGGCCGCCAAGGATGCCCACGACGAACTGGCCGGCGCCCTGGCCCAGTCGCGGCAGTTCTCTGCCGAAGACCTGGACGAGCGCGTACGCGACCTGGAAAAACGCGTCAAGCAGGTCAAGCAGCAGCTCGACCACGCCGACAACAACAGCTATGCCCGCCTGCGCGAAGAGTTCTCGCAGCAGGACGTCGACCGCCTGATGCGCCTGTTCAACGGCGCGCTGTTCAGCTTGCCGCTGGGCGAGCGCGGCATCGAACTGGACGACAGCGACCTGTGGGTGAAGTCGCTGGAAGCGGTGCTCGATGGCTTCAAAGGCGAGCGCTTCGAGGCACCAGGCCTTTCCATCGATATCTCGCACATCGACCCACCGGCCCTGCAGGCGCTGGCCGACCGCGCCGCCCTGCGCGACCAGAAGGACCGCCTGGAGCGCGAGCTCAAGCAGCTCAAGACCCAGCAGGCCGTGGCCGCCGACCGCTCCGCCTCCAAGGCGCAGACCGAAACCTTGTACCAGGCCGTACTGGATGCGCAGAAGGCGCTGGAGGACTTCCGTCGCAGCGAAACGCTGGCGGCCGAAGAGCCCGAGAAACTGGAGCAGCTGTCACAACTGGAAGCGGCCCAGGACGAGCTCAAACGCTCCAGCGATGCCTTCACCGAGCGCGTCCAGCAACTGTCGGCCAAGCTGCAACTGGTCGGCCGCCAGCTCGGCGACCTGGAGTCCAAGCAGCGCACCCTGGAAGACGCCCTGCGCCGCCGCCAGCTGCTGCCGGCCGACCTGCCTTACGGCACGCCGTTCATGGAAGCGGTCGACGACTCGATGGACAACCTGCTGCCGATGCTCAACGACTACCAGGACAGCTGGCAGGGCTTGCAGCGGGTGGACAACCAGATCGAGGCGCTGTACGCCCAGGTGCGCCTCAAGGGCGTGGCCAAGTTCGACAGCGAAGACGACATGGAGCGCCGCCTGCAACTGCTGGTCAACGCCTACGCGCACCGCACCGATGAGGCCCTGACCCTGGCCAAGGCGCGCCGCGCCGCAGTCACCGACATCGCCCGGACCCTGCGCAACATCCGTAGCGACTACGACAGCCTCGAGCACCAACTGGCGCTGTTCAACCGCGAGATCAACAAGCGCCAGGTGTCCAACCTGCAGAGCTTCCGCGTGGTGCTGGCACCGAACAAGGAAGCGCTCAAGCACATCGACCAGATCATCCACAGCGCCGGCCAGTACGAGGAAGGCGAGACCCTTTCGGTGTTCGACCTGACGCAGAATTCCGACCAGGACCACAAGAACGAAGAGGCCAAGGAGTACCTGGCACGGCTGGTGGCGGCCAACCACAACCAGCTGGGCCTCAAGGACCTGTTCGAACTGGCCTTCGAGATCACCAAGGTCAATGGCCAGCCGGTGATCCACGCCGACATCGACGGCGCCGCGTCCAACGGCACCACCATGACCATCAAGGCGCTGACCAACATGTACTTGTTGCTGCACCTGATGGACCGTGACCTGGCCGGGCGCATTCGCCTGCCGTACTACCTGGACGAAGCAGCGGATATCGACGAGCGCAACCAGGCGGCACTGCTGGAGACCAGCTTGCAGCTGGGCTTCGTACCGATTCTGGCGAGTGTGAAGCCACAGGTATCGGCGCACGTGGCGATCGACCTGGAAGGTGGCAGCGGGCCGAACGGCATCTACATCGACGAGGCGGACTGGAAGTTCATCAGCCGGCTGGATGAGGTGAGGAAGGTTGTGCGTGAGGATCAGGCCGAAGAGTTGGCCTGAAGAATCTGGGGC
>NZ_JANIAG010000263.1:0-4988 GCF_028682155.1 Pseudomonas sp. 39004 | reverse complement strand
GCCTCCCAAAATCTACCAGGCTATCAATGCGCCCAAGGCAGGATCGGAATCGCGGTCACCGCATTCTGCGGGCTGCCTTCGATCATGCGGTCGCTGTACACCAGGTACACCAGCGTATTGCGCTTCTTGTCCAGAAAGCGCACCACCTGCATGGTCTTGAACACCAGCGAGGTGCGTTCCTTGAACACTTCCTCGCCATCCTTCAACTCACCCTTGAAGTTGATCGGCCCGACCTGACGGCAAGCAATCGACGCCTCCGCACGGTCCTCCGCCAGCCCCAAGCCACCCTTCATGCCGCCAGTCTTGGCCCGCGACAGGTAGCAGGTCACGCCCTCGACCTTGGGATCGTCAAACGCTTCGACCACAATGCGGTCGTTCGGCCCAAGGAACTTGAACACCGTGGACACCTGGCCGACTTCCTCGGCCCCGGCCAGGATTGGCAGCGCCAGCGCCGCCACGGCAATCACTCGCTTGAACAGGCTCATACCAGCACCAGATTGTCGCGGTGCACCAGCTCGGGCTCAGCGCTATAGCCAAGGATCGACTCGATGCTATCGGACGACTGGCCGATGATTTTCTGCGCTTCCAGGGCGCTGTAGTTGGCCAGGCCGCGGGCCACTTCAAGGCCGTCCGGGCCGACGCATACCACCATCTCGCCACGCCGGAAACTGCCCTGCACGGTCTTCACGCCAACCGGCAACAGGCTCTTGTTGGCCTGGCGCAGTGCCTGCACGGCGCCGGCGTCGAGCACCAGCGTGCCACGGGTTTGCAGGTGCCCGGCCAGCCACTGCTTGCGCGCAGCGAGCATGCCGCGCTCAGGCGACAGCAAGGTGCCCAGGCGCTCACCGCCCTTGAGGCGATCAAGCACGCGCTCGATGCGGCCACCGATGATGATGGTATGCGCACCGGAACGTGCCGCCAGGCGCGCAGCGCGCAGCTTGGTCTGCATGCCGCCACGGCCCAGCGCGCCACCGGTGCCACCGGCCACGGCGTCGAGCGCCGGGTCGTCGGCACGGGCTTCATAGATCAGCTGGGCTTCGGGGTTGTTGCGCGGGTCGGCGTCGAACATGCCGTCGCGGTCGGTGAGGATCACCAGCAGGTCAGCTTCCACCAGGTTGGCCACCAGCGCGGCCAAGGTGTCGTTGTCGCCGAAGCGAATCTCGTCGGTGACCACGGTGTCGTTTTCGTTGATCACCGGCACCACGCCGAGGTCGACCAATGTGCGCAGGGTGCTGCGCGCGTTCAGGTAACGTTTGCGGTCGGACAGGTCGTCATGGGTCAGGAGGATCTGCGCAGTGTGCTTGCCGTGCTCGCCGAAGCTCGACTCCCAAGCCTGCACCAGGCGCATCTGGCCGATCGAAGCGGCGGCCTGCAGCTCGTTCATCGCGCTCGGTCGCGAGGTCCAGCCCAGCTGGCTCATGCCCGCTGCCACTGCCCCCGAAGAGACCAGCACCAACTCCACGCCTGCCTCACGCAGCGCGACCATCTGCTCGACCCAAACGGCCATTGCGCCGCGATCCAGGCCTTTGCCATCGGCGGTCAACAGCGCACTGCCAATCTTCACGACCCAGCGCTTGGCGCCCGTCACCTTGCTTCGCATCTTCTTCCAACCTATGTCGAATCTGTAGATACAGTGGATACAAAAACGCCGCTCCAGAGAGCGGCGTTTAGTGTACTGCAACCGGTCAGTCGCGCACGTAAATGATTTCCGGGCCGTCTTCGTCGTCCTCGAAATCATCGTCCCAACCGTCATCGTCGCCGATGTCGTGGACGCTCTTGACGCCTGTGCGACGCAGGGTACGGGCGTCGTCCAGGGCCTGCAACTGGGCGCGGGCTTCGTCTTCGATGCGCTGGTCGAGGTCGGCCAGCTCGGCGGCGAAGACCGGGTCGTTGGCCAGGCGGTCGGCGCGGTCTTCGAGGTAGCGCATCAGGTCGTGGCTGAGCTTGTCGGTGCCCTGCTTGGAGATGGCCGAGATCACATAGACCGGGCCTTCCCACTGCAAGCGCTCGACCACTTCCTTGACCCGCTCGTCGCGCTCGTCGTCCATGACCATGTCAGACTTGTTCAGCACCAGCCAGCGCTCACGCTCGGCCAGCGACGGGCTGAAGCGGGTCAGCTCGTTGACGATCACTTCTGCGGCATCGGCCGGGCTGCTTTCGTCCAGCGGCGCCATGTCGACCAGGTGCAGCAGCACGCGGGTACGCGCCAGGTGCTTGAGGAAGCGGATACCCAGGCCGGCACCGTCGGATGCGCCTTCGATCAGGCCGGGGATGTCGGCAATGACGAAGCTCTTCCAGCGGTCGACGCTGACCACGCCCAGGTTCGGCACCAGGGTGGTGAACGGGTAGTCGGCGACTTTCGGCTTGGCAGCCGACACCGAACGGATGAAGGTGCTCTTGCCAGCGTTTGGCAGGCCGAGCAGGCCGACGTCGGCCAGGACCTTCATTTCCATTTTCAGGTCGCGCTGATCACCTGGCTTGCCCGGGGTGGTCTGACGCGGCGCACGGTTGGTACTCGACTTGAAGCGGGTGTTGCCCAGGCCGTGCCAGCCGCCTTGGGCGACCATCAGCTTCTGGCCAGGGGTGATCAGGTCACCGATCACTTCCTGGGTGGTGGCGTCGATCACCGTGGTGCCGACCGGCACCCGCAGGAACAGGTCTTCACCCTTCTTGCCGGTGCAGTCGGTGCTGCCACCGTTGGCGCCACGCTGGGCCTCATGGTGACGGGTGTAGCGGTAGTCGACCAGGGTGTTGAGGTTTTCGTCGGCAACCATGTACACCGAACCGCCGTCACCACCGTCGCCGCCGTTAGGGCCACCGTTTTCGATGAATTTTTCGCGACGGAAGCTCATGCAACCGTTACCGCCGTCACCGGCTTTGACTCGAATCGATACTTCGTCAACAAACTTCATTAAAACCGCCCCTCGTCTTCCGACGAGCTGAATACTTAAAAAACCTGAGGCTCTTGCAAAAATGAGCGCGGCGGCCCCGTACGACCGTAGAAACCCACGCCGGCAGCCCATACAAACAGCTTTGCAAGAGGCTCACCACAAACGAAAAAGCCCCGTCGCATGACGGGGCTTCTGGAGCGACGTCGCGATTAGGCTGCGACGATGCTCACGTAACGGCGGTTGAACTCGCCTTTCTTCTCGAACTTGATCACGCCTTCGATCTTGGCGAACAGGGTGTGATCCTTGCCCATGCCAACGCCGTAGCCGGCGTGGAACTGGGTGCCGCGCTGACGGACGATGATGTTGCCGGCCTTGACGACCTGGCTGCCATACATCTTCACGCCAAGGCGTTTCGATTCTGAGTCGCGACCGTTACGGGTACTACCACCAGCCTTCTTGTGAGCCATGGTTCAATTCTCCAAATAAATTCAGGGGATCTAGGGGATTAAGCCTGGATGCCGGTGATTTTGATCTCGGTGAACCACTGGCGGTGGCCCATACGCTTCATGTGGTGCTTACGACGACGGAACTTGATGATGCGGACTTTATCGTGACGGCCTTGCGAAACGACTTCAGCAACAACTTTAGCGCCGGCGACGACTGGAGCGCCGATGGTGACTTCTTCACCGTTGGCAACCAGCAGAACGCGATCGAAAGTCACGGATTCGCCAGTGGCGACTTCCAGTTTTTCGATCTTGAGGAATTCACCTTCAGCGACTTTGTACTGCTTGCCGCCGGTAACGATTACTGCGTAAGACATGGGTATTTCTCCGATAATCCTGCTCACCCAGCGCTTTATATGATGAGTATTGGCTGGCATGGCTGCATGGGGCTGGAACGGCCCGGTGCAATTGCGTAAGGCAGGTGCTGCCCAGGAAGTTAGGGTGCGCGATTGTACGCAACCCCGGTTTTGCTTGCAAGTACCGCCCCCGTGGCGCTGGCACCGCGCCTTGACACACCGGGACCCGCGACCTAGCATGCCGCGCAACGTCAATGGAGCAGCCGATGCAACCCCAAACCTTCTACCGCGCGGTGGCTGATGATTTCAGCGCCGTCGACGAGATCATCAAGAAGCAGCTGACCTCGCGCGTGCCGCTGGTATCGAAGATCGGCGACTACATCACGTCGGCCGGTGGCAAGCGCCTGCGTCCCCTGCTGGTCCTGCTGTGTGGCAAGGCCCTGGGCCGCGAAGGCGACGACCTGCGCCTGCTGGCAGCGACCATCGAGTTCCTGCACACCGCCACCTTGCTGCACGACGACGTGGTCGACATGTCCGGCATGCGCCGCGGCCGTTCCACCGCCAATGCGCTGTGGGGCAACGCACCGAGCGTGCTGGTGGGCGACTTCCTTTATTCGCGCTCGTTCGAAATGATGGTCGAACTGGGTTCGATGCCGGTCATGCAGATCCTCTCCAAGGCCACCCGCGTCATCGCCGAGGGTGAAGTGCTGCAGCTATCGCGCGTGCGCGATGCCAGCACCACGGAAGAGGTGTACATGGAGGTCATCCGCGGCAAGACCGCCATGCTGTTCGAGGCCTCGACCCACAGCGCCGCCGCGCTGGCCGGCGCCAGCGACGCGCAGCGCGAAGCCCTGCGCACCTTCGGCGACCACCTGGGTGTGGCCTTCCAGCTGGTCGACGACCTGCTGGATTACAAGGGCGACTCGCAGACCCTGGGCAAGAACGTCGGTGACGACCTGGCCGAGGGCAAGCCGACCCTGCCGCTGATCTACACCATGCGCGAAGGCACGCCCGAACAGGCTGCGCTGGTGCGCCAGGCGATCCAGAAGGGTGGCCTTGAAGACCTCGAGCAGATCCGCGCGGCGGTCGAAGCCTCGGGCGCGCTGGACTACACCGCGCAGATGGCCCGTGACTACGTGAAGCGGGCCATCGAGTGCCTGGAAGTGCTGCCGGCCAGTGAATATCGCGATGCGTTGATCGAGCTGAGCGAGTTTGCGGTAGCGCGTACGCACTAACATCGCGCCACCTTCATCGCGGGCAAGCCCGCTCCTACAGGTCCATGTAGGAGCGGGAGATCG
>NZ_JANIAG010000262.1:0-4996 GCF_028682155.1 Pseudomonas sp. 39004 | reverse complement strand
AGCGCCGCCCGCGCGGCGCATCGCGAGCAAGCTCGCTCCTACATCCGTTTCGGGCCAGTTATTCCTGAGGCATTGGCGCGCGTCCCCTTAGCGTCCGCCTCAATATTGTGTCGTACAAACAAGGCGGTCGCGCGCGCTGGCACAGGCGATACTGGCCCGAAACAGATGTAGGAGCGAGCTTGCTCGCGATGCGCCGCGCGGGCGGCGCCGGATCTGATAGGCGCTGAAAATGCCAAGCCAGGCACCTGGTTGCCCCGAATACAATCTCCAGGCATCCCCCCTTAAAAAAGCCGAGGACATCCTGGCCTCAGTCGCTCGTGCGGCACGGGCCTTGAGCAATTTTCATTGGTACTTCTGAAACACCGCACTAGAACTCCACCTTACCCCGCCCCGCCTTGACAGTGCTGCGCCTGGCTTTTCCTTCGAGGCGGCGGGTCTTCGAGCCGAGGGTCGGTTTGGTGGGGCGGCGTTTCTTCTCGGTCTTGCCGGCAGTGATGATCAACTCGGCAAGACGCGCCAGTGCGTCAGCGCGGTTCTGCTCCTGGGTGCGGTACTGTTGGGCCTTGATGATCAATACGCCGTCACCGGTGATGCGACTGTCACGCAGCGCCAGCAGCCGCTCCTTGTAAAACTCGGGCAGCGACGAGACGGGAATGTCGAAGCGCAGGTGCACGGCGCTGGACACCTTGTTGACATTCTGCCCGCCTGCGCCTTGCGCGCGGATGTATGTCAGTTCGATGTCGGCATCTGGCAGATGCACGTTATTCGAGATGGTCAGCACGGCATGGCCCTTGTCATTGCCTTCCATTATCACAGCCTTCGCCGCTGGCCTACAGAACAAAAGACGTTTGACCTCAACCACAGTGGTCGAGACGTTCTACTCCGCCATTGCCAATTCGTACATCAATGCACTCAGCTAGAACGCTTGGGCTGGGTGGGTCCCTCCAATTTCAGTCTGCGGAATAACTCAGCAGCAGGTCGTAGTGAGAAAACTGGGGCCTCTCAAAATTATCTCTAAACGGAAAAAACGTTATCTAGAAAAAACTCGGGTTTTCCCCCGTGAACATTGGTCCAAACCGAATCAACAGATACACACTATCTAGAAAAGCCTGCAACCCTAAGTGGAAAACCGCGCCCCCTCAAGTCAAAGCACGCAGATCAACAGCGTAAAGAACAGCCACAAAAAAACCCGCACAAGGCGGGCTTCTTAGCAGGGCCAACAAGCGAAAAATCGCCAATGGCCAATCTGAATGTGGTGCCGGAGACAGGAATCGAACCTGCGACCTTCGCGTTACGAGTGCGCTGCTCTACCGACTGAGCTACACCGGCGTGTAGCGCAACGTACCACTGCCGCACCCGTTACGCAAACCCCTGTTTCCCCTCGTTTATTGCCCTGCCCTCAAGCCCCTTTGCAACCACTCGGCGCGAGGTCTTCCTCGATGTTGGTGGTGCAGCCCCACCCAGTAGCCGAGCGGGTCAGGGTCAGGGCTTTGCCAACCACGGTGGCCGGTGCATCCACCAGTGTGCACACAATGCTCCCGGTGCCGGCAGCTGCGTTGCCGCTGGCGGTAATCGCGCAATGCGCTGTCGCCGGTTGCCCACCCAGCGCGGCTACATCCGCCACATCCTTGCCTTCGTTCAAGCGCAGGTCCATGGCCGTCTTCAGCGCCGAAATCTCCAGCAACCCGGCTGCGGCCTTGGTGCGGGACTGGTGGTTGGTGTACATCGGTATGGCGATGGTCGCCAGAATGCCGATGATCGCGACGACGATCATCAGTTCGATCAGGGTGATACCGCGTTGCCCTTTCATGAACGTTTTCCTTGTTTGATACGCATACACATTGGGGTCACTCTCGGCCCCAGGCTGGCAGCGGCGCAGTAGGCCTGAACAGACACCTTTTGTCACCCCTGCCAGCCTGGGCGTCATCTTCGCTGAACTACTCTAGTGAGCATCAGGGAAGCACGCCCTCTCATGGACGCGGCAAGCTGTTTCGAGGCTTGTCGTACGGGCAAAAAAGGACCTTTGCATGAACCCTTCGATACGTCTTTACGCCTGGCAGGGCACCAACGCTGATGGCCTGGCCGTCAGTGGGCAAATGGCTGGGCGCAGCCCGGCTTATGTGCGCGCCGGGTTGCTGCGCCAGGGCATTCTGGTGGCGCGTTTGCGGCCTGCTGGCGGGCGGGCGTGGCGTTGGCCGAAGCGGCGGGAGAAAACCGACCCGGCGGGTTTCAGCCGGCAGTTGGCGACGTTGCTTAAAGCCGGGGTGCCGCTGCTGCAGGCGTTCGAGGTGATGGGGCGCAGTGGCTGTGATGCGGCGCAGGCGGCGTTGCTGGTTCGATTGAAACAGGATGTGGCATCGGGGCTGGGGCTGGCGGATGCGTTGCAGCGCCACCCGGGGTGGTTCGATACGTTGTACTGCAACCTGGTGCGTGTGGGTGAGCAGTCCGGCACGCTCGACCGGCAGCTGGAGCAGCTGGCGGGCATGCTGGAACAGCGCTTGGCCCTGCACAAGAAGTTGCGCAAGGCGATGATCTACCCGCTGCTGTTGTTGCTGACCGGGTTGGGCGTTTCGGCGGTTTTATTACTGGAGGTGATCCCGCAGTTTCAAAGCCTGTTCGCGGGGTTTGATGCGGCACTGCCGGCCTTCACCCAGTGGGTGATCGACTTGTCCACAGGGCTGGGGCGTCATGCACCGGTGTTGCTGGTAAGTGCGGTGCTGTTGGCGGTGGCTGGGCGCGAGCTTTACCGCAAGCACAGGCCAGCGCGCTTGTGGATAACTCAGCGGGTGTTGGGCCTGCCGGTGTTCGGCAAGCTGCTGGGGCAGGCGGCGCTGGCGCGTTTTGCGCGCAGCCTGGCAACGTCTTATACGGCTGGGGTGCCGCTGCTGGATGCCTTGGGTACGGTGGCCAAGGCCAGTGGTGGCGAGCTGCATCAACAGGCGATCCAGCGCTTGCGCCAAGGCATGGCCAATGGGCAGGGGCTGAACCAGGCGATGGCGGCCGAACCGCTGTTCCCGCCGCTGCTGGTGCAGCTGGTGGCCATCGGTGAGTCCAGTGGCACGCTGGACCAGATGCTGGAAAAAGCCGCCAGCCACTACGAGGAACAGGTCAGCCAGGCGCTGGACCAGTTGACCAGCCTGCTGGAGCCGGCCATCGTGCTGGTCCTGGGCCTGCTGGTTGGCGGCCTGGTGGTGGCGATGTACCTGCCGATCTTCCAGCTGGGTAGCTTGATCTGAACATGACTTTATGGACCTTCCTGGCGATAGAGCCGGCTTACTTCATCACCCTGGCGACCGTGCTCGGCCTGTTGGTGGGCAGTTTTCTCAACGTTGTGGTGTACCGCCTGCCGATCATGCTGGAGCGCCAATGGCAGCGTGAGGCACACGAAGTGCTGGGGCTGCCGGTGACCGAGCACGAGCGTTTCGACCTGTGCCTGCCGGCCTCGCAGTGCACGCAGTGCGGGCACCAGATACGGGCGTGGGAAAACGTCCCGGTGCTCAGCTACCTCGCGTTGCGCGGGCGCTGTTCGGCCTGCAAACAGCGCATCAGCGTGCGTTACCCGTTGGTCGAGGTGGGTTGTGCGCTGCTGTCGATGGTGGTGGCCTGGCGCTACGGGGCCAGCGTCGAGGCACTGGTGCTGCTGCCGCTGACCTGGAGCTTGCTGGCCCTGAGCTTGATCGACCATGACCAACAACTGCTGCCCGATGCCATCGTGCTGCCGGGGCTGTGGCTTGGGCTGATCGTCAATTACTTCGGGGTATGGGTGCCCTTGCCCGATGCCGTATGCGGCGCGGTGGTCGGGTACCTCAGCCTGTGGACGGTGTACTGGCTGTTCAAGCTGGTTACCGGCAAGGAAGGCATGGGCTATGGCGACTTCAAGCTGTTGGCGCTGCTCGGCGCCTGGGGTGGCTGGCAGGTGCTGCCGCTGACCTTGTTGCTGTCGTCGGTGCTTGGGGCGCTGGTTGGGGTGTACCTGCTGCGGGTGCGCAAGCATTCCATGGGTACGGCCATGCCATTTGGGCCCTATCTGGCAATTGCGGGGTGGATTGCCGTGCTCTGGGGTGATGAAATATACGCCTCTTACATGCAACTGCTTGGATTCTGATGACCACTGCAGCTTTCACCCCTTGGATTCTGGGCCTGACCGGCGGAATCGGCAGCGGCAAGAGTGCCGCCGCCGAGCGCTTCGTCGAGCTTGGCGTGCACCTGGTCGATGCCGACCAGGCGGCGCGCTGGGTGGTCGAGCCTGGGCGACCGGCGCTGGCCAGCATTGTCGAGCGCTTCGGCCCTGGCGTGCTGCTGGACGATGGCCAACTCGACCGCGCGGCCTTGCGCCAGCTGATTTTCGCCGACCCGGCGCAGCGCCAGTGGCTGGAGGCGTTGCTGCACCCGCTGATCGGGCAGGAGATTTTCAGCTACCTGGCCAAGGCCGAATCGCCTTATGCCGTGTATGTGTCACCCTTGCTGATCGAGTCGGGCCAGTATCGCAAGACCCAGCGCGTGCTGGTGATCGATGCGCCGCAGGCGTTGCAGGTGGAACGTACGCTGCAGCGGGACAACACCAGCCCGGAGCAGGTGCAGGCCATTCTCAATGCGCAGCTGGCCCGTGAAGAGCGGCTGCGTCATGCCGACGATGTGGTGGTCAATGACCGCGACCTTGCCGCGTTGCACGAGCAGATCGACCGTCTGCATCATTTTTACCTGACTTTACGAGGAGGCCAGCCATGAGCCAGCCATTGACCGTCGACTGCCCTACCTGTGGCGCACCTGTGGAATGGAACGAGAAAAGCACGTGCCGGCCGTTTTGCTCTGATCGCTGCAAGCTGATCGACCTGGGGGCCTGGGCGGCGGAAGAACACAAGATCGCGGGGTCGGAAGAGTCCGAGGATGAGCTGTATTCGGGGGACCTGGAGCCGCGGCACTAAGCCTCTGTATTGGCACTCTGCATTGGCACTCTGTAGGAGCGGCCTTGCGTCGCGAAAGGGCAGATCGGAAG
>NZ_JANIAG010000261.1:0-5097 GCF_028682155.1 Pseudomonas sp. 39004 | reverse complement strand
CAACGGTGACGGCTGGCCGGTGTCGCAGCCCCCTGCTCCCGGGCGATACGCGGGCTGCTGACTTCCAGCGAGCTCGGCGTGCCGATCGGGCTGAGCAACGTGACGTCGCCCAACAGCGTCCAGGGTTGCTCCGCGTTGCTTTGCGCATCCAGCTCGCGAACGGCCAAGGCGCCGGTTTCGGTGGCGCCCAGCAGTTCGATGAAGCGCACCTGCGGCCCGGCATGGCGCTGCACGATGGCCAAGGCGTCGGGCGGCAGCAGCGAAGCGCTGTGCACCACCAGCACCGAACGCCGTACCGACAAGCGCGCCAACAGGGTGGGCAACAGCCGCCAGGTGCTGGCAATGGCGAGGATCACACAAGGCCCGTCGCCATCGAGTTGCGGCAATACCTGCTGCTCCAGGGAGCAGGCCTGCAGCCGCGCGTTCAGCCATCGCGCGCCGACCTCGCCCAGGATCATGCCGTAGCTGTGCGTGCTCGGCGCAAATGACAGGACCTCGGTCGCGCCAGCCGCCCAGTGGCCGAGTATCAAGGCCGCCTCCTGGGTCATCTGCGCGTGGCTGCGCAGCCACTGGCGTGGCACACCGGTAGAGCCCGATGTGGTGAACAAATGGTCGCCGCTCATTCGGCGGCCTGCAGGGTCAATTGATCTTCAAGCTTCTGGGCGACGAACGTTTCCATCTTCTCCAGTGTTTCAAACCAGTAGCGGACATCGTCACTCAGGTAATCCACTTCGATTTCAAAACAGCTTTCAATGGCGGTAATGACTTCGACGGCCATCAGGCTGTCGAAACGCTCGCCAATGAAGTCGCGAAAACTGTCCTGTTTATCGATGACGTGGACCTCCTCGCCCAGTAACTGCGCCAATGCCTGACGAATACGCTGTTCAATAGATAAGTTGCTCACGGGCCTGTTGTTCCTTGTGGGTTGCCGGCATTGATAAGTCCCGCTCCCGCGCTGTAGAACACCTGTTCCGGCAGGATCGGATCGAACTGCAGATAGACAAAAGCATCCGGGTAGTGCGTGCCCAGGCAGCGGTGCAGGCCTTCTGCCAATGCCGCGTGGGCTATAGCGTCGCGCGCCACCGACAAGGTGATGCGCAGGTAGAACTGCAAGGCAGCGCCGTCACCGTCCACGGTAGGCAACGGCATGCCCGCGCTGAACACGCAGCCAGGCGCCAGCGGGTTGAAAAACACCATGCAGTGCGCTGGCTCGGCACCCAGCGCCTTGAGCTGGCGTGTGAAGGCCAGGGCCAGGCGCTTGCGTTCAATGGCCTGCAGCGGCGCGCAGGTAACAGTGATGGTCGGCATGCCTGCTCCTCACGACAACTGCAAGTTGGGCAGGCGCAGGCAATTGCCGTCGGCAAACGCCTGCAACAGGCGCCCCAGGCAGCCCGACAACGCGTCGTGGCCCTGCAGGTAGAGCGGCGACCAGGCATACCCCGGGCCGCTGCGCACCTTGTCGAGGAAGAAGCGCAGGTGCGCCAGGTCGACCGGCAACCCCAACGCTGCGGCCAACGCCACGGCCTGGTAGGTGCTGAGCAGATCAGGGATGCGCTGCCCCTGGTTGGCGAAGCCGCCCTGACGCACCTTGTGCGCGGCCAGCAGGTCGCTTGCCTGCGCGCGAATATCCCGGCCAACATGGCGCAGGCAGATCAATGCCTGCAGGCTGGCGCGCAAAGTGGCCTGCCCACGCGGGTACACGGCATGGCGGCCCTGCTGGCAGCAGCTGGCGACAAAGGCTTCGAGCTCGACAAGGTCGACACCGGCGTTGTTACCCAGTTGCTGCAGAATCGCCACCGCCGATGCAGTGGACACCAGGTCAGAACCACGCCCCTCCCAGAAACCGAAGCCACCGTCGGGGTTCTGCAGCGAGGCCAGCCAGTGTCCGACTGCCTTGCGTGCGTCGGGGCGGTCAGCGAAGGCACCGGCGGCCAGGCCCCAATTGGTGCAACGCACTTCCGCCCCACGCCCCGGCATGTACATGATCCCGGGCTCGTTCGGCATCTGGCAGCCCTCGATCCAGCGCAGCGCGTCCGCCCGCTGTGCATCCGTCAACTGCTCGCCGATCACTGCCGCCGCCGTGGTCAGCACATCAGCCGCAGCGTCGACCTGCCGATAGGTGTAACCCCCCTGCGGCAACGCCAGGGTCGTGATGAAGCTGGCGACGGCATCTGCCAGGTGTGCCACCGGCTCACCGAGCGCCTTGAGCGAGCCCACCGCACAAAAGGCGGCCCAGACATCTTCGACGTCATAGCCCTGCCAGCGCACGAAGGCGCCGCTCGGGCCACGCAGCGCCTCGATCCAGGCCACGCACTCGCCGGGCCCCAGCGGCTGCGCCTGTAATGCTGCGAGGCTGGCCGTGGCGCGGTAGGTCGCCCACAGGCAAGGCCGCTCGGCGGCTTCGCTGAAGCGAAAGCCACCGTCGTCCATCTGTTGCGCCTGCAACCAGCCGATCAACCGCGGCACGTCCCAGGCCGGCGCTGGCAGCCCTTGCCGAGCCAGCGCGCGCGCAGCCATCACGCCATAGAAGCAGGCACGGGTATCGGCCAGGTTGCGCCGGGCAAAGTCCGCCGACCAGCTCAGGCCGCCATTGCTGCACTGCAGCCCTTGCAGCCAGGCATACAAGGCATCGGGGTCGGCCACGCGGCCATCGCAAACCTCGACCAAGGTGCGCACCGCATAGTGGGTGGCCCAGACGTCTGCGGTCTGCCCCGGGCACATGGCGTAGGCGTCACCGTCGAACAGGGTATGCAGCCATTCGGCGGTCTGGGTGCCCTGTTCGATGGCAATGCCCAAGTCTTTGAGCGTTTCGCAGCAATAGAACGTGGCCCAGGCGTCGGACGGCATGCCTTTGCTCCAGGCGAAGCCAGCGTCACGGTTGCGGCGGGACTGAATGTAGGTGTGCAGGCTGGCCGTATCGACGCTGTCGAGGCGCTCGACCCAGGCCAGGCTGCGCACGGCGGCGTAGGTGCACCACAGGTCAGGCTGGCCATTGCCCAGGCCGCGCCCTTGCGCAAAGCGTGGTGCGGTCATTGCTTGCCCCCCACGAAGCGCAGGTTGGTCTTCTTCCAGCTTTTTTGCGAGCCACCACTTTTGTTGATGGCCGACAGGTTGTTGACGAACAGCACGCGGCTCCAGCGCAGGCCCATCAGCTGTTGGGAGCGCTCCAGCAGTTGCGCTTGCAGTTGGCTTTCCTGCGCGTTGTCCCAGTGCACGTCGCGCTCCAGGATCAAGGCGGCGCTGTCGTTCTGGCGGTCGATCTCGATCACGTAGCCGGTGGCGTCACAGGTGCCGTAGACCACCTCTTCGACCGCGCGAATCTCAAGGCTGACACCCGCAACCATGATGCTGTCACTGTCGCGGCCATTGATCAGCAGGCTGGGGCTGAGCTGCCCGGGCTGCCACGGCGCGGTGATGGTCACGCTGTCGCCGGTGTCCAGCCGCAGCAACGGGCGGGCATACAGGTTCAGTGGGGTGACCACGAGGCGCCCGGTAAGGCCCTCGGCGGGCGTCACCAGCCTGCCGTCGGGCAACAGCAGTTCGAAGTAGTGGGTGGCTGTGGCCAGGCGCATCTGCTGGTCTTCGCCCACGGCGGCCAAGGTGCCGGTTTCGGTGCTGCCATAGCTGGCGTCGAACACCTCGCACTGCCAGCCACGGGCCAGACGTTCACGAAACGGCTGAGTGTTGACCTCGCCCAGCAGCATGATCGAGCGCACCGACTGGGCGAAGGTGTGCAACAGGTCCCGCTGCTTGAGGTAGCGGGTCAGCTGTACCAGCACGCCGGGGGCGATGAACAGCACCGTTGGCCGGTAGGTGTCGAAGGTGTTGCACACCCGGTCCCAGTCGGTGATGCCGGTGGTGAACGGATACAGCCGCACATGGGAGACATCCAGGTACTCGCAGACATTGGCGATCAGGTCGCCGACCGGGACGATGTCCGATGGCATCAGGTTGGCCACCCGTGCACCCGGGCGCAGCACCGAGCGCCAGTGGGCGGCGACGCTGACAGCATTCCAGATGATGTCTTGTTTCAGGCGCGGGGTCGGGGTCGGCTCGCCCGTGGTGCCGGTAGTGGCGTAGTACTTGGCCGCATCGCCCAGGGCCACGGTACAGAACGCCAATGGCTGACGTTTAAGCAAGGCCTTGGCCGTCAGCGGTAATTGCTGAAACGCCGAAAAACGGTAGGGGCCTATCTCTGCGTAGTGGGCGCTGTGCTGTGCTCGCATCCAGGCTGCTTGCAATTTTCGCTCATAAAACGCGGCATCGGGGATATGCCCGACGTGCTGTTGAAGTTCGCGCTCGGCGTTCTTCAATACTTCGAAATCCTTATCGCCATGAACCAACATCGACTCGCCCTCTCAAATGTGCAGCGCAGAGAATTGGCGAGCGACAGGGGGTTAGTAAAATACTTATTTCTCGGCGACGGTGAGAGTTGCCAGGTATTAATCGGCCTAAATAGGGGCTTTTACGCTCGCTGTATGTAGTCCTTTTCTGGCAAAAGCACCCGATTGGCCTTGTGTTTTGGGCGAGGTATCAGACTAAGATGTTTTTAATATTTCACATGCGTTTTTGGGGCGGTAGGAGCGCAGCGCCACAGCCGGGCGATATCACCCGCGCGCGCCTGCAGTAGTGTTGGCGCGTTGGCGCATGCCTGCTCCAGGCTCATCGGCCCGTTGACCAAGGCAAAAGCGGCGTCAATCCCATGGGCATACAGCTGCTGGTAGCCCTCCCCCAGCGTGCCGGCCAGTACAACCACCGGCACACCGTGACGCTTGGCGACCCGGGCCACGCCCATCGGCGTCTTGCCACGCAGGGTCTGGGCGTCGAAGCGTCCTTCGCCGGTCACCACCAGGTCAGCACCCTGCACCAGCGCATCGAGCCCGGCCAGCTCCGCCACCACCTCCACCCCAGGGCTGAATTGCGCGCCCATGAACGCCTTGGCCGCGAACCCCATGCCGCCTGCGGCGCCACAGCCAGGGAAGTCGCGCACATCCTCACCGCGCAACCGCGCACAGTGATCGGCAAAATGCCCCAGCGCCTGGTCCAGCGCCTGCACCTGTTGCGGGCTTGCGCCTTTCTGCGGGCCGAAGATCGCCG
>NZ_JANIAG010000260.1:0-5061 GCF_028682155.1 Pseudomonas sp. 39004 | reverse complement strand
GCGGCTGCATCTGCAGTTGCATCAAGGCGGACTCCACCAGGCTTTGTACGGCTTCCATCTCGTGGATGACCGCCTGCATCACGATCGAGCTGGGGGAGGTGGGTTTGAGTTGCACGGACTGACGGGCTACGGACAGGGCGCAGAGGACGTACTCTGTGGATTGGATCAGGGTGTCCTGCAGGATTTGAGAGGCATCGAGGGAGTAGGGCGGATCGGGGACTATCTTGCGCATATACAGCTCCTTGAGTCAGGTGGAGCTGCCTGCTAACGCTGTCAAACGAATGGAGGCAGCTATACATGGGTTGACAGACCGGTGACCCAAGGAACCCGGCGCACACGAGTGTGCCCCATGTACAGCTGCCATTAAGCGCTGCAAGTGAGTTCTTAAGTCGGGACGGCCTGTCAAAGCCGGTCGCTACAGTGGCAACGACACGGCGAGACTAGAGCGCGACCCAAGCACTAGCAACCGTTTGAGCGGGTTGGGAGTATGTTTGGGAAATGGACTACAAGATAGGGGAAAAAACTGAAGGTTAGCTGTAGGGCGGAAGGCTCAGTTGCCGTCTTTTATCGTTCAGGGAATGAATACTGGGCTGACCTGTTGGTTTTGGTTTGCTGGATAGATCCTGGGGCCGCTTTGCGGCCCATCGCAGGGCAAGCCAGCTCCTACAGGGCAGCGCAAGCCTTGTAGGAAAACCCTCAGCGCATCGCCGCCAGCTTGATCCCGAACCCGACCAGGCATACCCCCGCCAACCGCTCGAACAGGTTGGTAATCCGGGGATTCGCGCGCATGCGTTTAGCCAGCTTGTGGGTCAACACCACCGCAATCAGCCCATACAGGAACGTCACCACCGCCACGGTCGCCGCCAGGAAGCCAAAGGTCACCAGCCCCTGGTGCTTCACCGGGTCGACGAACAGCGGGAAAAACGCCATGTAGAACATGATCGCCTTGGGATTGAGCAAGGTGATCATCATGGTCTGGCGCAAGTAGTGGCCGTTGTCCATGCGGCTTGCACGCGGGGCGCCGCCGGGTTTGCTCAGCAGCATGCGCAGCCCCAGGTAGGCCAGGTACGCAGCGCCCGCCCACTGCACCACATGGAACGCGGCAGGGTAGGCGGCCAGCAGGGTGGCAACGCCCGCCACGGCCAGCCACAGCAGCACCTGGTCACCCAGGATCACCCCGCAGGTCGCCGCCATGCCAGCCTTGATGCCGCCTTTGCCGGTCGCCGTGATCAAGGCAAAGTTGCCCGGGCCGGGGATGGCCAGGACGATGATGAAGGCGATGACGAACGCGCCGTAGTCGGTAACACCGAGCATGGGGAAACTCCTGTAAGCGTGCAGGTGTGAGGCAGAACGACAGACTATCTTCCGTGGCGGCCTACTTTTCAACTGTCGGTTAATACTGCGATAACGCGACGTATTGTTACATCGCGGCCCGCACGACTTGGATCCAATGCCTTGGTTCTGTATGATCCGGGCGCCATCAGCACGATGGCCGACGATTCATTTAAAGGACTTTGTATGAAAAAGCTGTTGAAAGCCACTGTTGCTGTTGCTGTCGTTTCGGGCGTTGCCCTGCTGTCCGGCTGCACTGGCCAAGTCTACAACCAGCAGAAGAACTGCTCGTACGACTACCTGTTCCACCCTTCGGTTTCCATCTCCAAGGTCATCGGTGGCTGCGGCCCAATCGATAAACTGCCTCAGCCGCAGTAATCTTGGCGATACCCTGATCGCGACGCTTGCGACGTGATCCAAAGACCCCGGCCATGCAAGTGGCCGGGGTCTTTTGTTTTCCCCCTGGGACAACCTGCCGCCTTGACGCGAACCCCCTCAATTTGTTTGTGCTGGCAATTGGGTTACAATCGGAAAAACGTTTCAGCGATGGCCGGTCAATTCGACCAACGGCTGAGCGTTCACTGTTTCTCTTGGCTGCTGACTCCAATGACCAATAACAAGCGCGCGCTGAAGGACAGAGAAATACAAGGCCCCGCCTAGGCCTTCCTTACGTGCTAACCATTGGAATCAATCAATGTTCAAGAAAGCTGGCAAGACCTTGCTGGGTCTGGCTGTCGCGGCGAGCGTCATGCAAGCGCACGCGGCAGAAACCAAGAAAGTCGACGTGCTGCTGGTCGGCGGCGGCATCATGAGTTCCACCCTGGCTGTCTGGCTGCACGAGCTGGAGCCGAGCTGGTCGATGGAAATGGTCGAGCGCCTGGACGGCGTCGCCGAAGAAAGCTCCAACGGCTGGAACAACGCCGGTACCGGCCACTCCGCGCTGGCCGAGCTGAACTACACCCCGGAAGACAAAGACGGCAACGTCAACATCACCAAGGCCATCGAAATCAACGAAGCCTTCCAGATCTCCCGCCAGTTCTGGTCGTGGCAGGTCCGCCAGGGTGTGTTGAAGAACCCGCATTCGTTCATCAACAGCACCCCGCACATGAGCTTCGTCTGGGGCGATGACAACATCAAGTTCCTCAAGAAGCGTTACGACGCGCTGCAGGCCAGCCCGTTGTTCCGCCCGATGCAGTACTCCGAGGACCACGCGCAGATCGCCAAGTGGGTCCCGCTGATGATGGAAGGGCGCGACCCGAACCAGAAGCTGGCCGTGACCTGGACGCCGATCGGCACCGACGTCAACTTCGGCGAGATCACCCGCCAGTTCGTTGGCCACCTGAAGACCCAGGACAAGTTCGACCTGAAGCTGTCCAGCGAAGTGCAGGACATCACCCGTAACAAGGACGGCTCCTGGCACGTCGAGTACAAGAACCTGAAGGACGGTACCGAGTCGGCCACCGACGCCAAGTTCCTGTTCATCGGTGCCGGCGGCGGCGCGCTGAAGCTGCTGCAGAAGTCGGGCATCCCGGAGGCCAAGGAATACGCCGGCTTCCCGGTGGGTGGTTCGTTCCTGGTGACCGAGAACCCGACCGTTGCCATGCAGCACATGGCCAAGGCCTACGGCATTGCCTCGACCGGCGCGCCGCCCATGTCGGTACCGCACCTGGACACCCGCGTGCTGGACGGCAAGCGCGTGATCCTGTTCGGGCCATTCGCCACGTTCTCGACCAAGTTCCTGAAAAACGGCTCGTACCTCGACCTGTTGGGCAGCACCACGCTGCACAACGTGTGGCCGATGACCAAGGTCGGTATCGAACAGTACCCGCTGGTCGAGTACCTCGCTGGCCAGCTGATGCTGTCTGACGACGACCGCTTCGAAGCGCTGCGCACCTACTTCCCCAACGCCAAGAAAGAAGACTGGCGCCTGTGGCAGGCCGGTCAGCGCGTGCAGATCATCAAGCGTGATGCCGAGAAGGGTGGCGTGCTGAAGCTGGGCACCGAAGTGGTGGCTTCCCAAGACCGCACCATCGCCGGCCTGCTGGGCGCCTCGCCAGGTGCTTCGACCGCGGCCCCGATCATGCTCAATGTGCTTGAGACCGTGTTCAAAGAGAAAGTGGCGACGCCAGAGTGGCAGGCCAAGATCAAAGAGATCGTGCCAAGCTACGGTACCAAGCTGAATGATTCGGCTGCGGCCACGCAGAAAGAGTGGAACTACACCGCTGAAGTGCTGCAGCTGGAGAAGCCGCCAGTGATCGACGCCAGCGTTGATTTCGGCAACGCGCCGAGCGAGCCGGTAGAAAGCAAGCCTGAGAACGACATGGCGCTGTAAGCCCCATTGTTGTAATCGAAAGCCACGGGGGTGACCTCGTGGCTTTTTTTTTGGCCAGCACGGGACTACCGCTGACGCAGAATGCACTCCAGCAACCCAGGGAAGCGTTCGTCGAGCATTTCGCTGCGCAGCGAATTCATGTGGGTAGTGCCGACGTTGCGCGTGTGCACCAGCCCCGCATCGCGCAAGACGCGAAAATGGTGGGACATGCTCGACTTCGGCCGCCCGCCGTCAAGCTCGCCGCAGCTGGCCTCCGCCACGCCCGCCAGGTGGCGCACAATCTCCAGGCGCACGGGGTCGCTCAGGGCGTAAAGCAGGCGCTCGAGAATCAGGTCTTCAGGGTTGGGATGTTTGTAGGCTCGCATGGTCGACATGATAACGGGCCTTTCAATTATTGCCATAGTTCGATTATGATCGAACTATCGTATTCAGATAACCCGGGAGCTTCCCCATGTCCGCATTGTTCGAACCCTACACCCTCAAGGACGTCACCCTGCGCAACCGCATCGCCATTCCGCCGATGTGCCAGTACATGGCCGAGGACGGCATGATCAACGACTGGCACCACGTGCACCTGGCCAGCCTGGCCCGAGGTGGTGCCGGCCTGCTGGTGGTCGAAGCCACCGCCGTGGCGCCGGAAGGGCGCATCACCCCCGGTTGTGCCGGTATCTGGAGCGACGCCCACGCCCAAGCCTTCGTGCCGGTGGTGCAGGCGATCAAGGCCGCAGGCTCGGTGCCCGGCATCCAGATCGCCCACGCCGGGCGCAAGGCCAGCGCCAACCGCCCCTGGGAAGGTGACGACCACATCGCCGCCGACGACGCCCGTGGCTGGGACACCATCGCCCCGTCGGCCATTGCCTTCGGTGCTCACCTGCCGAAAGTGCCGCGCGAAATGACCCTGGGCGACATCGCCCGGGTCAAGCAGGACTTCGTCGACGCTGCACGCCGTGCGCGGGACGCGGGTTTTGAATGGATCGAACTGCACTTTGCCCACGGTTACCTGGGCCAGAGCTTCTTCTCCGAACACACCAACCAGCGCACCGACGCCTACGGTGGCAGCTTCGAGAACCGCAGCCGCTTCCTGCTGGAAACGCTGGCTGCGGTGCGTGAAGTATGGCCAGAGAACCTGCCGTTGACCGCGCGTTTTGGTGTGCTGGAATACGATGGCCGCGACGAGCAGACCCTGGAAGAGTCGATCGAACTGGCGCGCCGCTTCAAGGCTGGCGGCCTTGACCTGCTGAGCGTAAGTGTCGGTTTCACCATTCCTGAGACCAACATCCCGTGGGGCCCGGCGTTCATGGGGCCGATTGCCGAGCGTGTGCGCCGTGAGGCGAAGCTGCCGGTGACTTCGGCGTGGGGCTTTGGCACACCGCAACTGGCTGAGGCCGCGTTGCAAG
>NZ_JANIAG010000026.1:0-42937 GCF_028682155.1 Pseudomonas sp. 39004 | reverse complement strand
CGCAGTTCTTGTTGGCGCTGCGCAGTGGCCGGCGCTTGTTGCTGATGTACAAGTGGGACGTGGACAAAGCCTTCGATCTGATCCGCGACGAGCGTTGCACCCAGTTCAATGGCGCGCCGGTGATGATGCAGCAGTTGCTCGGCTCGCCGCGCTTTGACAGCCGTGACAGCGACAGCTTGTACGGCCTTGGCCTGGGCGGTGCGGCGGCGTCCGGCCGGCTGCTGTCGCACATCACCAAGCGCAAGCCCCTGGCCATCAGCGGCAGTGGCTACGGCCTGACCGAAAGCAATGGCATCTGCGCGGCGGTGGGCGGCGATCAGTTCGTCTACAAACCTGACTCGGTCGGCTGGCCGCTGCCGATCGTCGATGTGTGCATCGGCCCCCACCCGACGTCGCCGCTGCCGCCGGGCCAGACGGGGCTGATCTGGTTGCGCTCGCCGACCTTGATGACGGCCTACTGGCAGTTGCCGCAGACCAGCGCCGAGACGCTGCAGGACGGCTGGCTGGACACCGGCGATATTGGCCATCTGGACGAGGAGGGCTTCCTGTTCATCACCGACCGGGCCAAGGACATGATCAACCGCGCCGGCGAGATGATTTCTGCCAGTGAAGTGGAGTCCTGTATCTGCGAGATGCCTGGGGTGCTTGAAGCGGCCGCCTTTGCGGTAGCCGACGAGGCCTTGGGTGAGCGCCTGGCGCTGGTCGTGCGCAGCGAGCTGCAGCCACCGCCCTCCAGCGAGCAGGTGTGTGCTTTCATCGGCCAGCGCCTGGCAGCCTACAAAGTCCCGGCAGAGGTCCATACGGCATACACCCCGTTGCCGCGTAATGCGTCGGGCAAACTGGTCAAGGCGCAGGTCAGGCAATTAGTGGTCGGCGCGTGACTGTGTAGTCTTTCCGGACGATGTTCTCCCCAGCAGATCAGGAACAATGGAGTACCCCAGTAGTCCTGGTCTGCGAAGGAGCCACCCGATGAAAATAACAAAAGGCGTGATGTTCGTAGCTTCATTGGCCGTCAATGTCGGCCTGCAAGGCAACGCACTTGCGCAAGTTTCGCCCGAAGAAGCGGCGAAGCTCGGCAAGGAACTCACCTGTGTCGGTGCAGAAAAAGCCGGCAACGCCGAAGGTACCATCCCGCCCTACACCGGTAAGTACCTGGGAGAAGTGCCGGGCTGGAACCATGTGAAATTCTCCGGTGATCAACCGGTGGACCCCTACGCGAACGAGCAGCCGATCCTGGTGATCACGGCGCAGAACATGAGCCAGTACGAAAGCCACCTGACCGAAGGGCAGAAGGCATTGCTCAAGCGTTACCCGACGACCTACAAGATGAACATCTACCCAGGCCATCGCGACTTCCGCTACCCGGACTACGTCTGCGAGCGGGTCAAGTACAACGCCTTGAATGCCAAGCTGGTCGACGACGGCATGGGCATCGAAGGCCTCGGCCAGGTGCCGTTCCCGATCCCCAGGAACGGTCTGGAGCTGCTGTGGAATCACCAACTTCCGGCGCGTGCCTATACCGAAGAAAAGATCAGCGACCTGGCGTCGGTACTGCCCAACGGCAGCATCGGCTGGGGGCGTGCCCATGCGCGAAACATGTCGCAGGCCAACTCACCGACGGTCGAGCCCAAGACCGAGGACTCGGTCCAGGCGATGAGCTGGAACACCACCTTGAAGCCTGCCCGGGACAATGGTGTGGTAAGCATCTCGCATGAGCCCTACAACTTCCTCGCCAACCCGCGCCAGGCCTGGAGCTACAGCCCTTCGACGCGGCGCGTGCGGCAGTTGCCCGGGTACGGTTACGACCAACCGATGATCGGTACCAACGGCACCATGACCGTGGATGAAGACCGCCTGTACAACGGCTCGCCCGAACGCTACAACTGGAAGCTGATCGGCAAGCGCGAGATCTACGTACCCGCCAACGCGTACAAGCCCAACGCCGGCGATGTGAAATACGCAAGCTTGCTGACCCCTAACCACCCCAACCCGGACTACATGCGCTATGAGTTGCGTCGGGTGTGGGTGCTGGAGGCAACCTTGAAAGAAGGCTATCGCCATGTGTATGGCAAGCGCGTGCTGTTCATCGACGAGGACACCTGGAACTCGGTGCTTTCGGACAACTACGACAGCCGTGGCGCATTGTGGAAGCATGCGATGGTCAACTACTACTACCACCCGGACATGAGCGCCTGGCAAGCGGGTTCGCAGTTCTTCATGGACCTGAACTCGGGCCAGTACACCGGCTACGGCATGACCAACGAAGCGAAGAAGGGACCGGTCCTCAACGAAGCCAAGTTCACCCCCGACATGTACACCGCTGATGCGGCGCGGGCGATGGGGCGTTAACGAGGCCTGTATTGGTTACATCGGGGCCGCTTTGCGGCCCTTTCGCGTCCTGCACCTCAAGCTCAATCATCAAGGTTTGATCGACATGCAAAAACGTGATGATGGCTCAACCGCAGTACGTGTAACCCGAGCCTCCAAATTCCACATGCTCTGCGACGCCAACGGGACACCGTTGCGCTTCCTACTCTCTGGCGGTCAAGCCAGACATCAATTACGCCCAGCCGCTGCTGGACGAAGTCAGCATCCCGTCAACCCAACGTGGCCGCCCGCGCAAACGCTGTAAATGGCTGTCTTGGGTTTGGAGGTGGGGCGGAAACCGAGCGCCGCCCGCGCGGCGCTCGATCTGATAGGCGCCGAAAATGCCAAGCCAGGCACCTGGTGGCCCCGAATACAAGCTCCAGGCATTCACAACCCCCCTGAAAAAGCCGAGGACACCCTGGCCTCCATCGCCCGTGCGGCACGGGCCTCGGGCATGTAATTTTCATTGGCACTTCTGAAACACCACACTAACGAGATCAAGCTTCGCGCCCCGCCCGGTGACCCGCCGCAATCGCCCCTTCGATATAACCCAAGTTCTGACAGTCACCAATACTGACGACCTTGAAACCGGCACGGCCCAGGGCATCGCTCAAGGTGGTATCCGGCATTGCACCGCTCGCCAGTACCACTGAATCGCCGCGCACCTCGCCCGCTTCACCCTCGGCCGTTTGATAGCGCACGCGGTTGCCTTCAATCGCCGTGACGGTAATCCCCGCCAACAGTTGCCCGCCATGTTCACGAATGCCATGCAGTACCCGCCAACGGCGCACGATGGCCAGTTCCCGGCCGAGGTGGCTCGAACTTTCCAGCACGCACACCTGGCGCCCACGCTCGATGAGGAACTCCGCCAGCTCCAGCCCCACCAGCCCACCGCCGATGATAGTCACGCGCTTGCCCAGGGGCATCCAGACATGCGAAAGCTTTTGCATGGCTTCGGTGCTGTCGGTAACGCCGATCAGGCTGCCGGCCTTCATCATGGCGCGCTGGGCCAGCGACAGTTTGCGTTTGGCGATGGCCTCGGCGCGATCTCCGGTCATCAAGCGGCGCAGCTCATCGCCACTCCACACATGGTCCTGGTCGGCGCCGGGTATGTCAGGGGCTGCGCGCTGGGCGCCGGTGGCGACGATCACCTGGTCGACCGCAAGTTCACGCAGCAGCGCTGCATCCACCGCGGTGCCAAGGCGCACCTCGATGGGCAGTTGGCGGACCTGGTGCTGCAGGTTGTCGAGCAGGCGGCCGTTTTCCGGGTAGGCGAGGGCGGCAAAGAACAAGGTACCGCCGAGGCGCTCGCCACGTTCCAGCAAGGTCACTCGGTGCCCGCGCAAGGCGGCGACACGTGCGGCTTCCAGTCCGGCCGGGCCGGCGCCGACCACCGCCACGTGCTGCGCCGTGGTGGCTGGGCTGATCACCCGCTCGGCCTCGTGACCGGTTTGCGGGTTGACCGCGCACTTCACACGTTCATTGATGAAGATCTGGCTGACACACACATAGCAATAGATGCACGGGCGGACAGCCTGCAGCTGGCCAGCGGCGAGCTTGTTGGGCAACTCGGGGTCGGCCAGCAGCTTGCGGCCCATGGCGATGTAGTCGCATTGGCCGGTGGCAATGGCCTGTTCGCCGACCTCCGGCTCGATGCGCCCCACCGCGATCACCGGCACATTCACACACTGCTTGATGGCTGCTGTCCACTCCAGAAACCCCGCGGGTTTCTGCACCAGCGGCGCTTGCGTGAAGGCGACGCCACTGGTGGTGGCGGCATACGCCGACACGCTGATGGCGTCCGCCCCCGCGGCCTCGGCCAGCTTCGCCACCGCCTGCGCGTCAGCCAAGGTGATACCGCCAGGGGTGTGCATTTCTTCGGCATCCAGGCGCAGCCACACACCAAAGCCGGGCCCGACTCGGGCGCGCACGGCGGCCAGCACTTGCAGCAGCAAGCGTGCGCGGTTTTCCAACACACCGCCGTACTGGTCTTCGCGGCGGTTGTAATACGGCGACAGGAACCCGGCGAGGATGTAGTTGTGCGCGGCATGCAGCTCGACGCCATCGAAACCCGCCCGCTGTGCCCGCTCGGCTGCGGCGGCGAACCATTCGACCATCTGCGCGATGTCGTCCTGGTCCATCACGCGCATTTCGATACCGCCCTTGCGCCCGCGCACGGCGCTGACAAACGAGGCCAGCTCTTCCGGGGTCAGGGCCTGCATCATGTCGGAGCTGCTGGCAGGGGGCAGCGAAGGCACCCACAACGGCCGGCCTGCAGCCATGTCGCGTATGGCGTTCT
Organism: Pseudomonas sp. 39004; assembly: GCF_028682155.1. Classification (NCBI taxonomy): domain Bacteria; kingdom Pseudomonadati; phylum Pseudomonadota; class Gammaproteobacteria; order Pseudomonadales; family Pseudomonadaceae; genus Pseudomonas; species Pseudomonas sp. 39004. Next base: position 38,271 of record NZ_JANIAG010000026.1, on the reverse strand, counting down.
TGCCCGCGTGCTGCAGTTGCATGGCAATTTTTGCGCCGTGCTTGTGCACGCGTTCGGCCAGGCGCTCAAGGCCTGGGATGAACGCATCGGAAGAGACGCCGACCTGGTACGGTTCGGCAGTGCCGGCCGGAAACGCGATGGCACACACGCCCATGATGAGCAAGCCCGCGCCACCGGCGGCGCGGGCTTCATAGTAGGCCTGGATGCGTTCGCCGCAGTGGCCGTCGGCCTCGGCATAGTTGGAGCCCATGGGCGCCATGATCAGGCGGTTACGCAACTGCAACGGGCCTATGCGCCCAGGTGCAAGCAAGTGGGACAAGTTTGTCATTGTTATTCAGCCCTTGGAGGTAACGAGCGTGTGCGGCAGCGACCAGGCTGTCGCTGCCGCACAGGGCTCATGCGTGGCGAAGGAAGTCCAGGCACTCGCGGTTGAACAACTCACGGTGTTCGACCTGAACCCAGTGGCCGCATCGGTTGAGCACAATAAAGCGGGCGTTGGGGGCGTTGTCGAGCACTTTCATGGCACCGCCCACCGGGTTGAAGTTGTCGTTGGTGCCCCAGAAACCGAGGATCGGCACCTGCAACTCTTCAAGGCGCTCGGTCATGTTCGGCACCATCATGGTCGAGAACAGGCAGCGCGGCTGATGCGCCGCTACCGCCACACGCTCGGCTAGCAGGCTGTCGGGCAGCTGTGAGGCATCGAACAGTTGCAGGCTCATGATCTGGCGCATTTTGTCGATGTCCAGCGGGCCTGCATTGAACAGCTCGACCATGCGCTGGATGCCGATCTTCTTGAAGTAGGTTTCACGCTCTTCGACACCGCCCGGTGCCATCAGGATCAGCTTGTCGAGCAGCGCGGGCTCGGCCAGGCCCAGGCCGATGGCAATGGCGCCGCCCAGGGAATTGCCGAGCAGGGTGCAGCGCTGGATGTCGAGGGCCTTGAGCAGGCCGGACACCGCACTGACAAAGAAGTCCAGGTCGTACTGGATGTTATCGGGTTTGTCCGAGCGCCCGAAGCCTGGCAGGTCGATGACCAGGTTGCGAAAGCCGGCGGCCACGAAGTCGGGGTAGTTGCCTTTGAAGTTGCTGTAGCCACTGGCGCCTGGCCCACTGCCGTGCAACCACAGCACCACGGGGCCACTGCCTTCGTCGAGGTAGTGCAGGCGCAGGCCGTTGTCCAGGGTGACGAAGTGGCCTACGGGCAGCGGTAGGTCTTGTTCTGACATCTTCTGTTCTCCATTCATCAGGCGGTTACTGCGGTTTCAGGGGCGGCGGGCTGGGCTGCCGATTGCACCATGCGAGCGCGGTAGCGCGGCAGGGCCATGCCCAGGAATACGGTGGAAAGCATCAGCATCGATATCGACGTCGCCAGCGCATAGCGCAAGGCTTCAGTGCCCAGGGCCGGGGCGAACCAGTCGCTGAGCACGCCGATCAGCAGCGGGCCGACGCCAACCCCGAGCAAGGTCATGGCCATGACGAATATCGACGTGGCCTGGGCCAGGCGCGCTGCCGGGAACAGGTGGGTGACCGCGCCCAGGCACGGGGTTGCCCACCAGGTGCCGAAGAAGGCAAAGCCTGCATAGAACAGGAACGCAGTAGGGACCGGCGTGTTGCCCAGGTGAAACAGAATGCCGGTAGGCCAAAGGAAATACGCCAGGCCGAACGGGATGCTGACCAGGGTGGCCAGCAACGGCACACCGATTTGCCAGCCCGCGTCGCGGCGGGCCATGCGGTCAGAGATGATGCCGCAGGCCAAGGTGCCGAAGGTGGCACCTGTGCCGCCCACCACGCCGACCAGGAACCCGGCATCCTGCAAGTTCAAACCGTGGGAGCGGATCAGAAAGCTGGGGCTCCAGGTACCGATCGCGTAACCGGCAATCGCGCTGGAAGCACCGGTCAGCAGCAGCCAGACAAACGAGGGGGTTTCCATCAGTTTGGCCACGGTGGTGGCCCAGCCTTCCTGAATCACTTCGACCTTCAGTTGCGCCTGGCTCGCGATTTTTGGCGCGCGCACCGTCAGCCACAGCAGCAGCCCGAGCAGAATGCCCGGTACGCCGATGATCAGAAACGCCGAACGCCAGCCGTAGTGCTGGGCGATCCAGCCGCCGAAACCCAGGCCGAAGATTGCCCCGAAACTGGAGCCGAGCATCAGGATGGACAGCGCGGTAGAGCGGTTTTTCGCCGGGTACAACTGCGAGATCATCGCCACCGAAGGTGCAGTGCCCCCCGCTTCGCCCACCGCTACGCCGATGCGCGCCAGTACCAGCAGCCAGAAACTGGTGGCCAGGCCGCAGGCCATGGTCATCACGCTCCAGGCGATGCAACAGGCGGCAATCACCGGTTTTGGCCCGATGCGGTCGGACAGCCGCCCCAGCGGGAACCCGAACAGGGTGTAGAACACCGCGAAGGTCACGCCCGAGAGCAGGCCGATGCCGGTATCGGAGATGCCGAATTCGGCCTTGACCGGTTCGATCAGGATCGCCATCAGCTGCCGGTCGATGTAGTTGAAGATGTAAATCACGGCCAGCACGAACAGTGCGTAGTGGCTGCGCCAGGTGACGCGGATCGATGAGTTCACAACGGATGCTCCCGGTCTTGTTCTAGTGAGCAGGAGCCTCGCACTTATTGCAGCCGCCTGCATCGTCCGTTCAGACCAGCCGCGTGCCCTGCGCTGGGCAAACGACGCTGCGTAGTCTTATCGGACGATGTTGGGGTGTTGGCCAGCGTTGATGATTTGTCCCGTGCTCGACCGCCCGGCCTACCGTGCCGGCGATCGAGGTAGCCAAGGCATGCGGGAGATCAACGATGAAGTTAGCGAACAAAGTGGCCCTGATCACCGGTGCCGGGCAAGGCATGGGCCGGGCGATCGCCCAGCGCTTTGCCCAGGCCGGCGCTTGGGTGGTGGCGGCCGACATCAACCTGCAGGCTGTCCGGCAAACGGTCGAAGGCCTGGGCGAGAACGCCCTGGCATTGGCCTGCAATGTCGCCGACAGCGCCTCGGTGGTGGCTGCCATGGCGGCAATCGAAGCGCGCTTCGGGCGGCTGGACATTCTGGTCAACAACGCCGGTGTGGGCTCGGTCGACACCCTGGTCGACACCCCGGATGAGCATTGGCAGCGGGTCATCGGCGTCAATCTCACGGGCACCTTCTTGTGCAGCCGCGAAGGCGTGCGCCTGATGCACAAGCACGCCACCCAGGGCGCGCTGATCAATATTTCCAGTACGGCGGCCATGACCGGTGAAGGCCCGGGCCATTACTGCGCGGCCAAAGCCGGTGTGATGGGGCTGACCCGCAGCATGGCGCGGGAGCTGGCGGCCAGTGGCATTCGCGTCAACACCTTGGTCCCTGGGCCTACCAACACGCCAATGATGGCCGACATCCCCGAGCAGTGGCTGCAGGACATGCTCAAGGCCATCCCCCTCGGACGCATGGGCGAGACCGATGAAATTGCCCGGGCGGCGGTGTTTCTGGCCAGCGCGGACGCCAGCTTCATTACCGGTCAGAACCTCGCCGTCAACGGCGGCATGGCCTTCATTTGAACCGGGAGCAGAGCATGAGCAGACGACTGCAAGGCAAGGTGGCATTCATTACCGGCGCGGGTTCAGGGATCGGTGCTGCCACCGCCACGCGCATGGCTGAGGAAGGCGCCAAGGTAGTGCTGTGCGGGCGCACCCTGGCGCCCCTGGAAGCGGTGGCCAGTGCCATTCGCGAGGCCGGCGGCCAGGCCGAATCGGCTGTGGCCGACGTCAGCGATGAACAGGCCTTTGTCGGCGCCATCGAGGCCGCTGCCAAGCGCCATGGGCGCCTGGACATTCTGGTCAACAATGCCATGGCCTACACCTGGGGCCCGATCGAGGCCACCACCCGCGCTGACTGGCACGCCAACTTCAGCACCACGGTCGACGGCACGTTCTGGGGCACGCGCACGGCAATGGCGCTGATGAAGGCTCACAGCGGCGGGGCGATCGTCAATATCGCGTCGATCTGTGGCCTGTTCGGCACCCCCGGCATGGCCGGTTACTCCGCCGCCAAGGCCGCCGTGATCAACTTCAGCCGCGCGGCCGCCAGTGAGGGCGCCAGCCACGGTGTGCGGTGCAACGTGGTGGTGCCAGGGGTGATCGACACCCCGGCGACGGCGGGCATGCTGGCGGATGCACGCGCACGCGCCAACACCGAGAAGCTGATCCCCCTGCGTCGGGTGGGCCTGCCCCTCGAGGTGGCCAACGCGATCGTCTTTCTGGTCAGTGACGAAGCGTCCTATATCACCGGCGCCTGCCTGCCGGTGGATGGCGGACGCAGCTCGGAACTCTACACGGTGCTGGAGTGATGAGTATGGAGCCGAACCTGTTGTTGGCGCGCATCGAGCGCCTCGAGTCGATCGAAGAGATCCGCCAGCTGGCCGCCAAGTACTCGCTGTCGCTGGACATGCGCGACCTCGACGCACACGTCAACCTGTTTGCCGAAGACATCCGCGTGGGCCGCGAAAAGGTCGGGCGTGCGCACCTCAAGGCCTGGGTCGACGCCACCCTGCGTGACCAGTTCAGCGGCACCTCGCACCACCTGGGCCAGCACCTGATCGAGCTGCTCGACGCCGACCACGCGGTGGGCGTGGTGTATTCCAAGAACGAGCACGAGACCGGCCCGGAGTGGGTCACCATGCAGATGCTCTATTGGGATGACTACGAGCGCATCGAGGGCCGCTGGTACTTCCGCCGCCGCCTGCCGTGCTACTGGTACGCCAGCGACCTGAACAAACCGCCGATCGGCGAGCGCAAGATGCGCTGGCCAGGGCGTGAGCCCTATGCCGGCACCTTCCATGACCTGTTCCCGTCCTGGGCCGAGTTCTGGGCGCATCGCCCCGACAAGGTACAGCTGCCGGACGTGGCCGCTGCGGCCCCGCTGGAACACTTTCTGGCCACCCTGCGACGCGGCGCCTCGGCGCCGAAAATTCGCGTGCGCTGAGGACCTCCGATGAGTCTTTTATTCGAACCGGTGCGCCTCGGTGAGCTGGCGCTGGCCAACCGTATCGTCATGGCCCCGATGACCCGCAGCCGTGCCACCGACCAGGCGGTACCCACGGCCGAAATGGTCGACTACTACCGCCAGCGTGCCAGTGCCGGGTTGATCATTGCCGAAGGCACCGCGCCGTCTGCCGATGGCCTGGGTTATTGCCGCACACCGGCGATCTACAACAGCGCGCAGATTGCCGGCTGGCGCAAGGTGACCAGCGCCGTGCGCGAGGCGGGCGGGCAGATGGTGTTGCAGTTGATGCATGTAGGCCGCGCGGCCAGCTGGCTGAACAAACCGGACGGGGCGCGCACCCTGGCGCCATCGGCGATACGCGCACGGACCCAGCTGTTCAGCGACAGTGCCGGCCTGGTTGACACCGATGAGCCGCAGGCCATGACCCTGGAAGACATCGCCCAGGTGATCGAGCACTACCGCCGTGCGGCGCTGGATGCCCGTGAAGCGGGGTTCGAAGGGGTCGAACTGCATTGTACCAGCGGCTACCTGCCCATGCAGTTCATGGCCTCGGGCAGCAATCAACGCACCGACGGCTATGGCGGCTCGGTCGAAAACCGCATGCGCTTCCCGGTCGAGCTGCTCAAGGCCATGAGCGCGGCCATCGGTGCCGGGCGTGTGGGTGTGCGCCTGTGCCCGGGCAACCCCTACAACGACATCAGCGATGCCGACCCGGCCGCTACCGCTGCCGCCTTGTGCCGGGCCGTCGACCCTTTGCGGCTGGCCTACCTGCACATCATGCGCTCGCCCCTGGCCGAGCTGGACGCCTTCGCCCTGGCGCGGCGCCACAGCCGCAGCGGGCTGATTCTCAATGATGGTTTCGACGGCCCCTCGGCGGCGGCTGCCTTGGAGGCAGGGCAGGGCGTGGCGGTGTCGTTTGCCCGGCACTTCATCGGCAACCCAGACCTGGTGGCACGCCTGCGCGCAGGCCTGCCGCTGGCGGGCTTCGACCGCAAGACACTTTATACGAAAGGCGCGCGAGGCTATTCGGACTATCCGAATCACGCCTGAGCACCTGCATGAACAGCCGGTATTTCGGAGGTAGGGATGAACAATTTCAATAACGCCAGCCTACGGTCCAGTGTCGAGTTCGGCCCCGTGCCGCGCGAGCAGACGCAGGCCATCCTTGATCGCCGGGCCGAGGCCAGCGCACGGATCAAACCGGCCGACCGCTACACCTTGGCCGACCGGGTGGAGGAGCAGGCGCTGCGTCATGCGGACCGGCCCTTCATTATCTATGGCGAACAGCGCCTGAGTTACGCCCAGGTCAACGCCGAGGCCGACCGTATGGCCCATGTGTTCCACGCCCGCGGCCTGCGCCCTGGTGATGTGTGTGCGTTGGCCATGGAGAACCGCCCGGCGTTTTTCTGCTGCTGGTTCGCCCTGGCCAAGCTGGGGGTGGTGGTGGGGTTCGTCAATACCCAGGTCAGCGGCCCGCCGCTGGTGCACGCGCTGCAAGCCATTGCGGCCAAGGCGGCGATCGTCGGCGAGGAGGTGCTCGGCAACTTTGTCGCCACCGAAGGCTTGCCGACGCTTCCCCTGTGGTTGGCAGCAGACAGCGAACGGCCCTGGGCCGGGGCATTGCCGGGCAACCTCGATACGGGCTTGGGCCAGGCCTTGGCCAACGCTCCGGCCACGCCGTTCCCGCGTGACCTGCGCGCCAACCTGCCGGCAGAAACGCCCAGCTTGCTGATCTTCACCTCGGGCACTACCGGCTTGCCGAAGGCGGCGCGTTACAGCCACATGCGCTGGATGTCGACGGGCGACATCATGGAAATCACCCTGCAAACCACGGCGCACGACGTGTTCTATTGCTGCCTGCCGCTGTACCACGGTGCGGCCGCCACCTCGGTGACCTCCACGGCGCTGAAGACGGGCGCGGCAATCGTTGTGCGGCGCAGGTTCAGCGTGCGCGAGTTCTGGAAGGACGTGCGCGAGCACCAGATCAGCGTGTTCCAGTACATCGGTGAAATCTGCCGCTACCTGCTCAACCAGCCTGAGGTGGTGGGCGACCGCGAGCATGGCCTGCGCTGCATGCTGGGGGCAGGGCTTTCACGCGACACCTGGCAACACTGGGTGCAGCGCTTTGGTGATATCCAGGTGTTCGAGGGCTGGGGCTCGACCGAGTCCAATGCCAACCTGGTCAACGTCGACAACTACCTGGGTGCCTGTGGCCGGGTACCGTTCTGGGACAAGAGCAACCTGCGCCTGGTGCGCTATGACGTGGAAACCGACAGCCACCCACGGGACGAACAGGGTTTCTACCAGCTGTGCGAGGTGGGCGAAGTCGGCGAGGCCCTGGGCTTCATCATCGACCACCCGGAAATCGGTGGCGGTCGTTTCGAGGGCTATACCTCGGCCGAGGCGACGGCCAGCAAGATCCGTCGCAACGTGTTCGCCGAGGGTGATGCCTACTGGAGCTCGGGGGACCTGCTGCGCTATGACGAAGACGGCTACTTTTATTTCGTCGACCGTGTGGGCGACACCTTCCGCTGGAAGAGCGAGAACGTCTCGACCCAGGAGGTCGCTGCCGCTCTGGGCGATTTCCCCGGCCTTGAACTGATCAATATCTATGGTGTGCGCGTGCCTGGCCAAGAGGGGCGGGCGGGCATGGCCGCCGTACTGATGCAGCCTGGGCAGAGCTTTGACCCGGCCGCGTTCTATGCCTTGACCGAACAGCGCCTGCCGCGCTATGCCGCGCCGGTGTTCGTGCGGGTGTCGGCCGCCGCCGACCTGACCAGCACCTTCAAGTTGCGCAAGGTCGACTTGCAGCGCCAGGGCTATGCGCCCTCGGCGTTCAGCGACCCGTTGTTTATCCGCGACGACAGCAGCCGCAGCTACGTGCCCTACAGCAGCGATGTACTGGCCAGCCTCGGCCTGGCTGCCTTCGCCGGTGATGCCCGTGAGTAGCCTCGACGCGCACGGCCACGAATGGCGTGCAGGGCTGCGCTTTCCGTGGCCCACGCCGCCCGCCAACGGTGAAGTGCAAGCCGTCGCGGAAGGCATGCTATGGCTGCGCATGCCACTGCCGTTCGGGCTCGACCACATCAACCTGTACCTGCTCAAGCATGCACAAGGCTGGGTCGCGGTGGATACCGGGCTGAACAACAGGCAAACCCGCGACGCCTGGGAGCGGGTGTTCGAGCAGGTGCTGGGCGGGCTGCCATTGCTGGCGGTGATCTGCACGCACTTTCACTCCGACCATGTCGGTGTGCTCGGTTGGCTGACCGAACGCTTTCGCTGCCCGGTGTTCATGAGCGCCAGTGAGTACCAGGCCATGCACCAGCTCGGTGCCAACAACGACCCCAGCAGCAGTTGGGCCTTTCGTGAGCATTACCGCAGGGCGGGCTTGAGCACCGAGCAGACCGAAGCGCTGTTCCCGTTGCTGAACTCGGCGCATTTTCGCCCGCAAGTGCCCACCAGTTTTCACCGCTTGAGCGAAGGCAGCGAACTGAACATTGGCGGGCGCCGCTGGCAGGTGCGCATTGGCCGTGGCCATTCGCCAGAGCATGCCTGCCTGTACTGCGCCGAAGACCAGTTGCTGATTGCCGGGGACCAGGTGCTGCCGCGTATCACGTCGAGTGTCTGCGTGCAGGTGACCGAACCGGACGCCAACCCGCTGCGCGAATGGCTCGACTCCATCGAAGGGTTGCGCGGCGTACCGGATGACGTGCTGGTACTGCCGGCGCACGAGCGGCCCTTCTTCAATCTGCACCTGCGCCTTGACCAATTGCGTGACCACCACCTGGTGCATCTGCAGCAACTGCTGGACGCCTGCACGGCGCCGCGCAGCGCAGCGCAGCTGATGGCGGTGCTGTTCCCCAAGGTGAACGGGCAATTCGATGAACTGATGGCCCTGGGCGAGACCCTGGCGCACCTCAATTACCTGATTGCCCAGGGGCAATTGGGGCGTGAAGAAATCGACGGGGTGTTCCGTTACGGGCGCACACCGGTGGGTGCCGTTGCTCGGCCTGTGCTGGGGCAGCTCTGAGCAGCGGGTGAACGAGACGTGGTGTTGTTGCACTCAAGCGCGGCCAATGGGCCGTAAAACGGGAGAGGCATGGTGACGAATAAAAACAACAAGAAAGGTGCTGGCCCACGCGTTCCGGGCGTCGCGTTGTCGGGGCTGGTGGTGGCCATGGGGCTGGTGGCGACGCCAACCTGGGCGGGCGAAACCATCGAGTTCGACAACGGTGCGACGCTGGACTGGACCGTGACCACCAGCTATGGCCTGGGGGTGCGTCTGGCCAGCCCGGACAAGGACCTGTTGACGCTGAACGCCGACGACGGCGACCGCAACTTCGACAAGGGCAGCCTGGTCACCAACCGCATTGGCGCCCTGGCCGAGATGATCCTGCGCAAGGACAACTACGGTGCGGTGCTGCGCGCCAGTACCTTCTATGACGATGTGTACCACCGCAGCAACGACAACGATTCGCCGGGCACGGTGAACAAGGACGGTGACTTCAACGAGTTCACCAGCGACACCAAGTATTACAGCGGCGGGCGTAGCAAATTCCTCGATGCGTATGTGTTCGGTGGCTGGCGTTTCGCCAATGACTCGATGCTCGATGTGAAGGCGGGCCGGCATGTCGAGTCCTGGGGCGAAAGCTTGTTCTACCCAGGGGTGAGCGGTGTGCAGAGCCCGTCCGATGCGGTCAAGGCGGCGCAACCGGGCGTCGAAGTCAAGGAAGTGCTGTTGCCGGTCGGGCAGGTCTCGGCCTCTTATCGCCTCAACCCGCAACTGAGCTTTGGTGCCTATGTGCAGTACGAGTGGCTGGGCACAGAGCTGCCACCGGTGGGTAGCTACCTGTCCACCAGCGATGTGGTCGGGCCGGGGCGCGAGTTTATCCTGGGGGCCGATGGCTCGCGGATCAACTACCGGGGTACCGATGAGCCGCGTGACAGCGGGCAGTGGGGCGTGCAGGTGCGGTTTCGCCCCGTGCAGGCATTGGAGCTGTCGCTGTTCCATGTCAACTACCACGACAAGAACCCAGCGACTGCCTTGGTGGGCTATCGCGTCAACCCGGCCGGGCCTGGCGTGTTCTTCGGTAGCCCGGACGGGTATCGGATCACCTATTTCGAGGACATCAAGCTGACCGGTGTCAGTGCGTCGACCAAGATCGGCGAGACCCAGGTGGGGGCCGAGTGGTCGTACCGCGACGGTGCGCCGGTGATGGTCAACACTGGGCTGGGGCCTACCCCGGCACGTGGCAAGGGCCAGCAGATGCAGCTTTCGGCCATCCGCATCCTCGGCGACCGGCCGTGGGCCAGCCAGACGTCGCTCACTGCCGAGATCGTCCATGTACGGGTCGACAGCGTCGATGAGGCGTCTGCGGCGCCGAACCTGCTGGGCTTGGGCAACAGCTTGATCCCCTCCATGCGCCCGTTGGTGCAGCCGTCGGACGACTACACCTACAAGACTGCATCGGGCTGGCGTAGCAAGACGGCCAGCGCTTATACCGTGGGTGCATCGTTCAGTTACCCGGGCGTGTTCGAAGGGTGGGACCTGGAGGTGCCGGTGAACTTCTCCAACGTGTTCAGTGGCGCCACGCCGATGGCAGGCACCATTTCTGGGCTGCAGGGGGATCGTCGGTTGAGTGTGGGGACGACCTTCAAGTACCTGGGCAACCTGGAAGTCGCGCTGCGTGTGACCAGCTACCTGGGGGATGCCGACCCGGTCAAGCGCTTACTGGCGGACCGTGATTATGGGTCGTTTTCGGTGAAGTACAGCTTCTGAGGTGCTTGGCTTTGGGGGGGCGGCGCTCGATCTCACAGGCGCTGAAAATGCATTGCGAACCCCTGTTAGCCCCCCCCACCATGTCCAACCTCCCCCTAATCAAAACGGACGATTACCCGCTCCCCCCAACTGTGTCATCGTCACCCCACAACAAAAACCTGATTCACAAGCCTTCGAGCGAGGGATACATGGGTCTGAAAGGTCATGCGGCGATTGTAGGCGCCGCCCAGTACAAACCAGAAAAATACGCCACCGCGCCGAGAATGTTCCACCTCGAGCAAGTCGCCGATCTTGCCGCGCAAGCGTTGCAAGACGCGGGCCTTCGCGCCGAAGACCTCGACGGCCTGGTGATCAATGGCCCGCATTTCCACGAGGCGTCGGTATTCGTGCCGGCCATGGCCGCCGAGTACCTGGGCCTGAGCGTGAACTTCGCCGAAGTGGTCGACCTCGGCGGTTGCACCTCCGTGGGCATGGTATGGCGCGCCGCTGCCGCCATCGAGCTTGGCTTATGCCAGGCGGTACTGTGCGTACTGCCCGCACGGCTGGCGCCGATGGGGCCGGACGAAGACCCCGGCGCCATGGCCCGCGCCATGCGCTACGGCGGGCACAGCACGGCGTTTGGCGCCCCCGAGGCGGAATTCGACCTGCCCTACGGCCACATGGGCCAGAACACCGGCTATGCGATGATCGCCCAGCGCTACGCCGCGCAGTACGGCTATGACCCGCAGGCGCTGGCCAAGATCGCGGTCGACCAACGCACCAATGCCCTGGCCAACCCCCAGGCGATGTTCCACGGCCAGCCCTTGAGCATCGAACAGGTGCTGGCCAGCAAGCGCGTGGCCGACCCGCTGCACATTCTGGAAATCGTCATGCCGGTGGCCGGTGGCGCAGCGCTGATCGTCGCCTCCAAGGAAGTGGCCGCCAGGGCGCGCAAACGGCCGGCGTTCATTACCGGTTTTGGTGAACACCTGGCGTTCAAGTCGCCTTCCTATGCCAAGGACATGCTCGACACCCCGATTGGCCCCGCGTCACGTCGGGCGTTCGACATGGCCGGGCTCAAGCCTGGCGATGTGCATGCAGCGCAAATCTACGACTGCTACACCATCACCGCCTTGCTGACCCTGGAAGATGCCGGGTTCTGTGCCAAGGGCGAGGGCATGCGCTTTGTCCGTGAACATGACCTCACCTGGCGCGGCGACTTCCCGATGAACACCCACGGTGGCCAGCTCAGCTTCGGCCAGGCGGGGGCAGCGGGGGGCATGTCGCAGGTGATCGAGGCGCTGACGCAGATCAGTGGCGAGGCCGGCGAGCGGCAGCTCAAGCGCTGCGACAGCGTGTATGTCTCCGGTACCGGTGGGGTGATGAGCGAGCAGGCCGCGTTGATTCTTCAGGGAGCATGACCAGCATGTCGAACAATAAGCCAATGCCGGTGCCAACCGAGATTTCCGCACCGTTCTGGGAGGGCCTGAAGGCACAGCGGCTGTTGATCCAGCAGTGCACTGCCTGCGACCACTGGGTGTTCTACCCACGCCGTCATTGCCCACGCTGCCTGGCCCATGCCCTGAGCTGGCGTGAGGTCAGCGGTGGCGCCAGCCTGTACAGCTTTACCGTGGCGCGGATTGCCACCTTGCCGGACTTCGTCGATGAGATGCCGCAGATGCTGGCGGTGGTCGAGCTGGATGAAGGGGTGCGGATCAACACCACGCTGGTGGGGCTGGACGAGCAGGCGATCAAGGTCGGCATGCGCCTCAAGCCCGTGTTTGCCGAAGTCGATGCCCAAGGCTCGCGCTTGCTGCGTTTCACCGGCCTGGGCAACGACCCATTGCCGCTGCAACGTTGGGCAGGCGCCCAGCAGGTGCACGCCGAAGCCACCCCCGAAGCGCCCCCCGTGCGCAAAGTGGCCATGGACGATGAGCCGGCACTGCAAAGCCTGGTCAGCGAAACCTTCACCGGCTGGAGCAACGAGATCGTTGTCGACCAGGCGTTGATCGACGCGTTCGCCAGCCTCTCGGGTGATGACTACTGGATTCACACCGACCCGCAGCGCGCCCGCAAGGAGAGCCCGTTTGGCGGCACCATTGCCCACGGTGCGCTGGTGCAGGTGTTGCAGTCCCGGCTGAAATTGCCGTTGGGCTTCGAGATCACCGGCTTCAGCACCCTGGTCAACTACGGCTCCGACCGCCTGCGTTTCCCGGCACCGGTACCGGCAGGCTCGCGGATACACGCGCGGGCCAGGGTCAAGCAGGTGGCGCAGGGCAAGCGTGGCATGCAACTGACCCTGGAGGTGAACACCCATGTTGTCGGCAGCGAGCGCCCTTCGGTCATCAATGACCTGGTGATCCTGTACTTGTAATCGCCGGCAATGACGGCACGGGGGCGCGCTGCGCCCCTTTTGCTTTTGCCCGCTGCCGGTTTGTTTTCCCACTCCGATCAGTTGCTTAGTCTCAACGGACGATGAGGCAATGGCTTGCCCTCAGCACAATGGACTTCATCAAAGGTCCAGTCGTTGGGGAGCAAGGCATGATGGATATCCGAGGTCTGAGCTACTTCGTCGCTCAAATCGAAAACCTCAGTCAATGGCAACGTTATGCCGAAGACGTGCTGGGCATGATGGTCACGCCAGCACCCGGCGGCGGTCTGTACGTGAAAATGGACGAGCGGCCCTTTCGCATGTTGATCGTCGAAGGCGCCGAGGCGGGCTACCTGGCCTCCGGTTGGGAGCTGGCCAGCGAACGCGCGTTCAACGCTGCGCTGCGCTCGCTGGACGAGGCAGGCGTGCGCTGGGAAGCCGGCAGCGCCGCCGAGCTTGAGCAGCGTGGCGTGCAAGCCCTGGCGTGCGTGGTCGACCCGTCCGGTAACCGCCACGAACTGAGCTGGGGCCACCGCTCCGATTGCCTGCCGTTCGTTTCGCCACAAGGAGTGCCGTGCTTTCTCACCGGCAACATGGGCCTGGGCCACACCGTGCTGCCTGCCCCGGACTTCGACGCCACCGTGGCCTTTGCCAAGGACGTGCTCGGCTTCGAGCTGTCGGACATCTTCAACTTCCGTCCGGACCCGGCGGCAGCACCCATCCGCATCCACTTCCTGCACTGCCAGAACAGCCGCCATCACTCCTTGGCACTGGCCGAGTTCGCCGTGCCTTCGGGGTGTGTGCACGTGATGGTGGAAGTCGACTCGATGACCGAGGTCGGCCGCGCCCATGACCGGCGCCAGGCCCACCAGGTGCCATTGTCGGCCACCCTCGGCCAGCACCTGAATGACCGCATGACCTCGTTCTACATGAAAACCCCGTCCGGCTTCGACCTGGAGTACGGCTACGGCGGCCTGCAAGTGGACTGGGCCGAGCACTCGGCCTTCGAATTCACCCGCGTGAGCGTGTGGGGGCACGATTTTTCGGTCGGCCAACAGCAAGGAGATACGCAATGAACAAGCAAATGACAGCGGCCGATGCGGTGGCTCAACTGCGCGATGGCATGACGATCGGTTTCGGCGGCTGGGGCCCGCGGCGCAAGCCCATGGCCATTGTGCGCGAGATCCTGCGCTCTGCGGTCAAGGACCTGACCGTGGTGGCTTACGGTGGCCCCGAGGTGGGCATGCTGTGCGCGGCAGGCAAGGTCAAGAAGCTGGTGTTCGGCTTTGCCACGCTCGATGCCATCCCGCTGGAGCCTTACTACCGCAAGGCGCGTGAAGCTGGCGGGCTGGAGCTGCTGGAGGTCGATGAGGGCATGTTCCAGTGGGGCCTGCGTGCCGCAGCCATGCGCCTGCCGTTCCTGCCCACACGCTGCGGCCTGGCCACGGACGTGACAACGCACAACCCTGCACTGAAAACCATTCAGTCACCCTATGCCGACGGTGAAGTGCTGCTGGCCATGCCGGCGCTGAACCTGGATGTGGCCTTTGTCCACGTCAATGTCGCCGACCGCTTGGGCAACACCCTCCTGACCGGCCCGGACCCGTACTTCGATCACCTGTTTGCCCGTGCCGCGCAACAGTGCTTCGTGTCCTGCGAACAGCTGCACGAGCGCCTGGAGCTGACAGCCGAACAAGCACGCGGCAACACCTTCGAGCGTTACCTGGTCAGCGGTGTGATTCACGCGCCGTTCGGCGCCCACCCGACCTGCTGCCAGCCCGAGTACGGCTGGGACCTCAACCACCTCAAGCAGTATGCAGCCAGTGCCGCAGAGGCGGGGGGCTGGCAGGCCTATGTCGACGCGTTCGTGGTTCCGGGCGAGTCGGCTTATCACGACAAGAATGGCGGTGCCGCACGCATGGGCGCCTTGCCCCTGCCGGTGTTCTGAGGAGTATGAACATGAAGAACCCCTGTGATTTCACCCTCGCCGAACTGTTGATCGTCGCCGCCAGCGAGGCCTGGCGCGACAACGGCGAATGGTTGGCCTCGGGCCTGGGCGTGGTGCCGCGCCTGGGCGCGAGCCTGGCCAAGCTCAGCCACAGCCCGCAACTGCTGATGACCGACAGTGAGGCCTTCCTGGTGGAAGAGCCGATCCCGCTGGGGCCGCGCGGTGACTACGTGCCGAAGTACTCCGGCTACCTGAGTTTCGAGCGCGTGTTCGAGTGCGTCTGGGGCGGGCGCCGCCACGCCATGATCGGCCCGACCCAGATCGACCGGTGGGGCCAGAGCAACTTGTCCTGCGTGGGCGACTATCACCAGCCCAAGGCGGCCATGCTCGGCGTGCGTGGCCTGCCTGGCAACAGCATCAACCACATCAACTCGTTCTTCGTGCCTAACCATAACACCCGCGTATTCGTCAGCGGCGAGGTGGACATGGTGTCTGGCGTCGGCTTCAAGGCCGAGCGCTGGCCGCAGGGCGTGCGCCGTGACCTGATGGATATCCGCCGCATCATCACCGACCTGTGCGTGATGGACTTCGAAGGGCCGGAACGCGCGGTGCAGGTGCGCACCTTGCACCCTGGGGTGAGCTTTGAAGAGGTGCAGGAAAAGACCGGTTTCCCGCTGCTCAAGTCGCCAGCGCTGATGGAAACCGCACCACCGACGCCTGAGCAACTGGCCCTGATCCGTCGGCTTGACCCCCACGATTACCGCAGCGCGGCGATCAAGGGCAATCCGCCTGGCATCCGTCAGGTGTAGGGGAGGGAGGTGAGCATGAGCAGCCCTGACAGTGAATTCGTCCAGCGTGAAGACCACGCGGTCTATGAAACGCAAGAACCGGTGCTGTACAGCGTGGCCGACGGCATTGCCACGCTGACCCTGAACCGGCCAGCCTTCAATAACGCGCAAAACTCGCAGATGACCTACGCGCTGGATGCGGCGCTGCGCCAGGCCGTCGACGATGACGGCGTCAAGGTCATCGTGCTGCGCGGGTCGGGCAAGCACTTTTCCGCGGGCCATGACATCGGTACGCCCGGGCGTGATATCAACCGACCGTTCGAGCGCGCCCACCTGTGGTGGGACCACACCAACAAGCCGGGCGGCGAGCAGCTGTATGCACGTGAGCAGGAGGTGTACCTGGGCATGTGCCGCCGCTGGCGCGAACTGCCCAAACCGACCATCGCGATGGTGCACGGCGCCTGCGTGGCGGGCGGGCTGATGCTGGCCTGGGTGTGCGATTTGATCGTCGCCAGCGACGATGCCTTCTTCCAGGACCCGGTGGTGCGCATGGGCATCCCGGGGGTCGAGTATTTCGCCCACCCCTATGAGCTGAACCCGCGCATCGCCAAGGAGTTTCTGTTTACCGGCGACCGCATGGGCGCCGAGCGCGCCTACCAGATGGGCATGGTCAACCGGGTGCTGCCGCGCGCAGAGCTGGAGCAGGGCACCTACGCGCTGGCGGCAAACATTGCCCGTCAGCCGCGCATGGGGCTGGCCTTGACCAAGCAGGCGATCAACCACGTCGAAGACCTGCAGGGCAAGCGTACGGCGATGGATGCCGCGTTTGCCTGGCACCACTTTGCCCATGCCCACAATGAACTGCTCAGTGGCGACAAGCTGGGCGGCTTCGATGCCAAGGCCATGGCCCAGGCCAACAAGCAGGCTGCCAGTGGAGAGCAGGCATGAGCCGCTGGATGAACACGCCACTGACCGACGCGTTGGGCTGTCGTTACCCGATTGTGCAAACCGCCATGGGCTGGGTGGCCGATGCCAACCTGGTGATTGCCACGACCAAGGCCGGCGGCTTTGGTTTTCTGGCCGGGGCCACCATCGCCGCGCACGCCCTGGAGGGCGAGATCAACAAGGTGATTGCCGCCACCGGTAGTCGCAACTTTGGCCTGAACTTCCACATGTTCCAGGAAAACGCCGCGCAGTGCGTCGACCTGGCCATCCGCCACCGCCTGCGTGCCGTGAGCTATGGCCGTGGGCCAGACCAGCAGACCATCGCCCGCTTCAAGGCTGCCGGCGTGCTGTGCATCCCCACCGTGGGGGCACTCAAGCACGCGATCAAGGCTGTGGCGCTGGGCGCAGACATGGTCACCATCCAGGGCGGCGAGGGCGGCGGCCACACCGGGGGCGTGCCCAGTTCGATCCTGCTGCCGCAGGTATTGAACGCCGTGACGGTGCCGGTCATTGCCGCCGGGGGGTATTCCACCGGCCGTGGCCTGGCCGGTGCCCTGGCGGCAGGCGCCGTGGGCATTGCCATGGGCACGCGGTTCTTGATGAGCCGAGACTCACCGACGCCCTCGACCACCCTGGTGCACTACCTCAACGTCAACGACCCGCAGCGGGTGCGGGTGACCACCGCCGTCGATGGCATGCGCCACCGCATGATCGACAACCCGTACATCAACCGACTGGAACAGGCCGGGCCGCTTGGGCGCTTGGGCATTGCCCTGCGCAGTGCCTGGAAGTGGAAGCAACACACCGGCATGAGCCTGGCGCACCTGGTTGCGGTGCTGCGCCAGGCACTGGCAGAGGACCCTGGCGCGGTCTCGCAGGCGGTGATGGCGGCGAACCAGCCGGTGCTGCTGCAGCGCTCGATGATCGATGGCGTGCCGGACGAGGGCATTTTGCCCAGTGGCCAGGTGGCGGCGGCGATTGGCGAACTGAAAAGCTGCCAGCAGTTGATCGACGAGATCGTCCAGGAAGCCGAGCAGTGCCTGGAGGCGTTGCTGGCCCGCCATCGCGACCAGGACCTGCCTGAGCCGTTAATTGAATTGCCCCGCTGAGCCTTGGAGAGAACCATCGTGAATCAAGCATTTACTACACAAATCGAGGCGGGCATTGCTGAGCTGGTGCTCGCCAAACCGCCGGTCAACGCCCTCGACAGCCAGGAGTGGTTTGACCTGGCGCAGCACGTCGAGGCACTGGGCAACGACCCGCAGGTGCGGGTGATCGTCATCCGTGCCGAGGGCCGCGGCTTTTGCGCAGGCGTCGACATCAAGGAGCTGGATGCCCACCCCGAGCGGATCGTGGCGGTGAACGCCGGTAACTACGCCGCGTTCAAGGCGGTGCATCGCACGCCGGTGCCGGTCATCGTCGCCGTGCATGGTTTTGTGCTGGGTGGCGGCATTGGCATCACCGGGGCGGCCGATATTGTCGTCGCCTCCGAGTGCGCCAGCTTTGCCTTGCCTGAAGTGGACCGCGGCGCCATGGGCGGCGGTGCGCACCTGCAGCGGTTGTTCCCGGTGCAGAAGGTGCGCTACCTGTTTTTCACCGGCGACAAGATCAGCGCGGGCGAGGCGGCGCAGTACGGCTTTATCGAGCGTGTGGTGCCGCGCGAGCAACTGCGCGAAACCGCCCTGGAAATCGCCGCCAAGATAGCCGCCAAGAGCCCGGCGATGATCCGTATTGCCAAGGAAGCCCTCAACGGCATCGAAGACGGCAACCTGGAAGACAAGTACCGCTGGGAGCAGGGCTTCACCCTTCAGGCCTACACCAGCCCGGATTCCGCCGAAACCCGCCGCGCCTTCGTCGAAAAACGCGACGCGAAGTTCTGAGAGAGCGCCATGGAACTAGCCTATACCGCAAAGCAGAAGGCCTTCCGCCAGGAAGTCCGTGAATGGCTGGCCGCAAACCTGCCGACCAGCCCCCTGGGCAGCTACGACACCCGTGAGGGCTTCGAGCAGCACCGCGCCTGGGAGGCCAAGCTGTTCGAGCATCGCCTGTCGATGGTCATGTGGCCCAAGCACTTGGGCGGGCGGGGATGTGACCTGATCGAGTGGCTGATTTTCGAGGAAGAGTACTACGGCGCCGATGCGCCGATGCGCGTCAACCAGAACGGCCAGTTGATGCTCGGCCCGACCCTGATGGAGTTTGGCACCGAGGCGCAGAAGCAACGGTTCTTGCCGCGCATGGCCTCCAGCGTCGACATGTGGGCGCAGGGCTGGTCAGAGCCCAATGCCGGCTCGGACATGGCGGCGATTACCAGCAAGGCCATTCGCGACGGTGACCACTACGTGCTCAATGGGCAGAAGACCTGGTCCAGCCGGGCGCTGTTCGCCGACTGGCTGTTTGGCCTGTTCCGCAGCGATCCGCACTCCAGCCGGCACCATGGCCTGTCGTTCATCACCGTACCGCTCGACTCACCGGGCGTGACCATTCGCCCGATCAAGGCCCTCAACGGCAAGAACACCTTCGCCGAAGTGTTCTTCGACGACGTGCGGGTGCCGGTGGAAAACTGCATCGGTGAAGAAGGCCAGGGCTGGCAGGTGGCAATGGCCACCGCCGGCTTCGAGCGTGGCTTGCTGTTGCGCTCGCCGGCGCGGTTCCAGGCCACGGCGCGCAAGTTGGTGCAGCTGTACCACGCTAACCGGGAAAGCGCAGACCGTGACCCGAGCATCCGCGAGGCGGTGGTCGAGGCTTGGCTGGGCGCCGAAGGCTATGCGTTGTCCTCCTACCACACGGTGGGCCGCTTGAGCCGTGGCGCGCAGATCGGTGCCGAATCGAGCATCAACAAGATCGTCTGGTCCGAACTCGACCTGAAGATGCATGACACCGCCATGCGCATCCTCGGCGCCCACGGCGAGTTGTTGAGCAGCGCCCCGCAAGCGGTCGCGGGAGCCTGGCTCGAAGGCTTCCTGTTTGCCCAGGCCGGGCCGATCTATGCCGGTACCAACGAAATCCAGCGCAACATCATCGCCGAGCGGATGCTCGGCCTGCCGAAATAGGAGCCGGCCATGGACTTTACCTTTACCGATGATCAGCTCACGTTTCGTGAGGCCATCAGCCGTTTTCTGATGACCGAAGCCGCGCCGGAGATGCTCCGCGAAATCTGGGAAACCGACGTGGGCCGTTCTGCCGACCTGCGCGGCAAGATCGCCGAACAGGGCTTGACCGCCTTGTCGGTGCCCGAACAGTTCGGCGGCCTGGGCATGGACGATGTCGCCTGGTCGTTGATGACCCAGGAACTGGGGTATTACGCCATCCCCGATTCACTGGCCGATACCGCCTATGTGGTCACCGGCCTGCTCAACGGCCTGCCCGCCGAGCACCCAGTGAAAGCCAGCCTGTTGCCGCGCATCGCCGAGGGCAGTGTGCGCATGGCCATCGGGCACCCGATCAACCCCTTGGTGCCCGATGCGCCCGTGGCCGAGTGGCTGATACTTGCCCACGGCGATGAGGTGCATGCGGTGCCGCGTGCGCAGGTCGATGTGCAAGCCAACGCCAGCATCGATGCCTCGCGCCGGCTCGGAAAGGTCAGCTGGCAGCCAAGCCCCGATACGCTGTTGATCGGGGGGGAGCAAGGCCGCGCGTTGTGGGCCGAAACCTTGAACCGCGGCGCTTTGTCGGTTGCCGGCCAGTTGCTTGGCCTGGCCCAGCGCATCCTTGACTTGTCGGTGGACTACGTGGCCCAGCGCAAGCAGTTCGGCAAGCCGATCGGCAGCTTCCAGGCGGTCAAGCATCACCTGGCCGATATCGCCAGCAAGATCGAGTTCGCCAAGCCCGCGCTTTATCGCGCCGCCTACGCATTGGCCCACGGCGAGCGGGGCGCCGATGTATATGTCTCGCAAGCCAAGCTGGCCTGTTGTGATGCCAGTTGGCTGGCGGCGCGCCATGGCATCCAGGTGCATGGCGCGATGGGTTACACCTGGGAAGTGGACCTGCAGATGTTCATGAAGCGTGTCTGGTCGCTTGACCCGTCATGGGGTGACCGCGCCACCCACAAGGCCCGCGTAGCCGCCTATGTACTCAGCGATCAGGCCCGGCTTGGGCCGGGCGCCACCTTCGAGGAATGAACCATGCCCCAAGCCTATATTGTCGATGCCCTGCGCAGCCCGACCGGCAAGCGCAAGGGCAGCCTCGCCGATGTGCATGCCATCGACCTGGGCGCCCATGTGCTGCAGGCTTTGGTCGAGCGCAATGCGATACCGGCCGAGGAGTATGACGATGTGATCTTCGGCTGCGTCGATGCCATCGGCTCGCAAGCCGGTGACATCGCCCGCACCAGTTGGCTGGCCGCCGGCCTGCCGCTGAATGTGCCGGGTACCACGGTCGACCGCCAGTGTGGTTCGTCTCAGCAGGCGCTGCACTTTGCCGCCCAGGCAGTGATGAGTGGCACCCAGGATGTGGTGGCGGTGGGTGGGGTGCAGACCATGACCCAGATCCCGATTTCGTCGGCCATGCTGGCCGGCCAACCCTTGGGTTTCAGTGACCCGTTTTCGGGCAGCAAGGGCTGGCAGGCGCGTTTCGGCAGCCAGCCGGTCAACCAGTTCTACGCCGCGCAACGGATTGCCGATCACTGGCAGCTCAGCCGCACCGACATGGAAGTGTTCGCCCTGGAAAGCCACCGGCGTGCGCTGGCAGCAGCCGATGCCGGCTATTTCACCCGCGAGATCGTGGCTTGCCAAGGCCTGGCACACGACGAAACCCCACGTGTCAGCAGCCTGGAAAAGATGGCCAGCCTTGAGCCGGTTAGCCCGGAATACCCCTCGATCACGGCGGCCGTGTCCAGCCAGACCTGCGATGCCTCGGCGGCCTTGCTGGTGGTGTCAGAGGCCGCGCTCAAGCGCTACAACCTGACGCCCAGGGCGCGTATTCATCACTTGTCGGTACTGGGCGATGACCCGATCTGGCACCTCACCGCGCCAATTGCCGCGACCCGCGCGGCGTTGAAGAAGGCCGGCATGCGCATGGCCGACATCGACCTGGTGGAGATCAACGAAGCGTTCGCGTCGGTGGTCATGGCCTGGGCCAAGGAGCTCGACTACGACCCGGCCCGCACCAACCTCCACGGCGGCGCCATCGCCCTTGGCCACCCGCTGGGCGCCACCGGGGCACGCTTGATGACCACCTTGCTGCATGCGCTGGAGCGCACGGGCGGGCGCTATGGCCTGCAAACCATGTGCGAAGGCGGCGGCCAGGCCAACGTCAGCATCATCGAACGGCTCTGAAGCCGCCAACACTCAGCAACAGGAGCACTCCCATGGCAATCTGTGAAGGCCGTACCGTGATTATCACCGGCGCCGGTGGCGGGCTGGGCCGCGCCTATGCGTTGGCGTTCGCCGCCGAGGGCGCCAATGTCGTGGTCAACGACATCCGCCGCGAGGCGGCCGAGGCGGTGGTGGACGAGATATACACGCGGGGCGGCCAGGCCATCGCCAACGACGACGATATCACCACCCTGAGTAGCGCGCAGCACATCGTCGACGCCGCGCTGACGGCGTTTGGCGAGGTGCATGTGCTGGTCAACAATGCCGGCATCCTGCGTGACCGCATGTTCATCAGCCTCTCGGAAGAAGACTGGGACCTGGTGATGCGCGTGCACCTCAAGGGGCATTACTGCCTGGCCAATATTCTCGGGCGGCGCTGGCGTGACCTGGCCAAGGCCGGTACACCGGTACCGGCGCGGATCATCAACACCAGCTCCGGCGCGGGCTTGCAAGGCTCGATCGGGCAGTCCAACTATGCCGCCGCCAAAGGCGGCATCGCCTCACTGACGCTGGTACAGGCCGCCGAGCTTGGGCGCTATGGCGTCACTGCCAACGCCCTGGCCCCGGCGGCGCGCACGTCGATGACTGAAAGTGCCATGCCTGACATGGTCAAAAAGCCCGACGACGACAGCTTCGATGCCTGGGCGGCCGAGAACGTCGCACCCTTGGTGGTGTGGCTGGGCAGTGCTGAATCCGGGCATGTCAGCGGTCAGCTGTTCGAGAGCCAGGGCGGGCGGATTTCCCTGGGTGTTGGGTGGCGAACCGGGGTGACCCGCGACAAGGGCGCGCGCTGGCAGGTCGGCGAGGTGGGCGAAGTGGTTGCCGCCATCTTGCACGAAGCGCCCAAGGCGCAGAAGGTCTGGGGCGCCTGAAGCCCCAAAGGTGCAGGCGTGGGGCAACCCCGCGCCTGTGTGCGTCAGCCCGCTGCAAAACCCAGCCCGCAATGCCTTCCCCGTCCGTTTTGACGATGTGCCCGATGGGCTCGGGCTTTATACCTGTCGGCAACCTGTATTCCGTTAGAGGTAGTCATCGTGAAGCAAGCCCCTCCCTATGTACCCGGCCATCAGCTGTTGGCCGGTAAATCCGTACTCATCACTGCTGCGGCAGGTGCCGGTATCGGCTATGCCGCTGCCAGGCGCTGCGCCGAAGAAGGCTGCCGGGCGTTGATGATTTCCGATGTGCACCCCCGCCGGCTGGAGCAGGCGGTCGAGCAGCTGAAAGCCGAAACCGGGCTGCAGGCGGTGTATGGCCAGCTGTGCAACGTCACCGTCGAGGACGAGGTGCAAGCCCTGGTCAGTGCCGCCGAACAGGCCCTGGGCGGGGTCGATGTGCTGATCAACAACGCAGGCCTGGGTGGGCAGAAGCGCGTCACTGCCATGAGCGATGAGGAATGGCTGCGGGTGCTCGACGTGACCCTGACCGGCACCTTCCGCATGACCCGCGCGATGTTGCCGCACATGGAACGGCGCGGTACTGGCGCCATCGTCAACAACGCCTCGGTGCTCGGTTGGCGTGCACAGAAGGAGCAGGCCCATTACGCCGCCGCCAAGGCCGGGGTCATGGCGCTGACCCGCTGCAGCGCCCTGGAGGCCGCAGAGTACGGCGTGCGCATCAATGCCGTGGCACCGTCGATTGCCTTGCATGCGTTTCTGAAGAAGGCCGCCAGCGAAGCATTGCTGGCCACGCTGGCCGATCGCGAAGCCTTCGGCCGCGCCGCCGAGGTGTGGGAGGTGGCCAATGTGATGGTGTTCCTGGCCAGCGATTACGCCTCGTACATGGTCGGCGAAGTGCTGTCGGTCAGTTCACAACAGGCGTGAGGGCAAGCCATGAGCACACGATTCAGCAATGCCACGCAGCTGCTGGCGGCCCAGGGCCTGAACCTGGGCGTGACCGACTGGCTGGAGGTTACCCAGGCGCGGGTCAACCTGTTTGCCGAGGCCACCGGCGATCAGCAATGGATACACGTCGACCCCGAGCGCGCCGCCAGCGGCCCGTTCGGCGGTTGCATCGCCCACGGCTACCTGACCCTGGCCCTGGCCAACCTGTTCATGCCGCAACTGATGGCCATCGACAACCTGGCCATGGGGGTGAACTACGGCACCGACCGCGTGCGTTTCCCGGCAGTGGTGAAGGTGGGTGCGCGGGTACGCGGCCAGGGCCAGGTCGTCAGTGCCGAAAGGGTCGGTACGGCAGTGCAGGTGGTGGTGCGTATCAGTATCGAGATCGAGGGCACCGAGCGCCCCGGCTGCGTGGTCGACACCATCAGCCGCTACACCTTCAACCCCACGAGTGAGTGAGCCTGAACATGAGCATGAATGACGTAGTGATCGTTGCAACTGCGCGTACCGCATTGACCAAGTCCTTCCGTGGCGCGTTCAACGACACCGAAGCGCCGGTACTGGGTGGCCATGTAGTACGTGCGGTGGTCGAGCGCGCCGGCATCGAACCGGGGGCGGTCGATGACGTGATCATGGGGGCGGCCGTGCAGCAAGGTACCCAGGGTTACAACATCGGCAGGCTGTGCGCCTACACCGGCGGCCTGCCTGACAGCGTGCCCGGCATGGCCCTGGACCGCATGTGCGCGTCTGGGCTGATGAGTATCGGCGTGGCGGCGAAGAACATCATCGCCGGTGAAATGAGCATTGTCGTGGCCGGTGGCGTCGAGTCGTTGTCGCTGACCCAGAACAAGCACAAGAACACCTATCGCAACCAGTCCGAGGCGGTGCTGGCCTGCATGCCCAGCGCCTACATCCCGATGATCGAAACCGCCGAAATCGTCGCACGCCGCTACGGCATCAGCCGCGCCGCCCAGGATGACTATGCACTGCAAAGCCAGCAGCGCACGGCTGCGGCGCAGCGTGATGGCCTGTTCGTGGATGAAATCGTGCCCCTGCAGGCGCACAAGCTGCGCTTCGACAAGGAGGGCCAGCCAGACGGCCACGAGCAGGTGCTGGCCGATCGCGACGAGTGCAACCGCCCCTCGACCCGGGCCGAAGACCTGGCGGCATTGAAGCCGGTGTGGAAGAACGGCCAGTGGGTAGCGCAAGGCGAGTTCATCACCGCCGGCAACGCCTCGCAGTTCTCCGACGGCGCTTCGGCCAGTTTGCTGATGAGCCGCGCCCAGGCCGCTGAGCATGGCCTGCAGCCTCTGGGCATCTACCGAGGTATCGCGGTGGCCGGTTGCGCCCCAGAGGAGATGGGCATCGGGCCCGTGCTGGCGGTACCCAAGTTGCTCAAGCGCTTTGGCCTGTCGGCCGCCGATATCGGCTTGTGGGAGATCAACGAAGCCTTCGCTTGCCAGGTGCTGCATTGCCGCGACGCCTTGGGGATTGACCCGCAACGCCTGAACGTCAACGGCGGCGCCATCGCCATTGGCCACCCGTTCGGCATGTCGGGTGCGCGCATGGTCGGCCATGCCCTGCTTGAAGGGCGCCGCCGAGGCGTGCGCTACGTGGTGGTGGCGATGTGCATCGGCGGCGGCATGGGGGCGGCGGGGCTGTTCGAGGTCTGCTGACCAGGCTCTGCTAACCAGGGCTTGCCTGCTTGGCGCCGGCTTAGGCCATTTGGACGATGTACCGGCAGCCAAGCAGACGGACTATCTACACACCTCAGTCACGACCCGTTGCGCGCACTGCACCTCGGGGCGCTGATTCACTATTACAAGAAGAGGGTGGGCCGTATGGATAATGTCGAGCGCCTGGATGTTGCTGCAAGGAGTCGCCCATGCGCCAGCTGATTGCCTATCTGGTGTGCATCACGGTCGCCGGGGTGGTTGCCTTGGCGTTCACGCCTCGCCAGCCCGTGAGTATCGCCGACACCCAGCTCGACACTGGCCGCATGCAGGTCAACGGGCTGCTCAACCTCGGCAAGCGCCAGGTCGCGGTCGGCGAGCGCGGCACCATTCTCATCAGCGATGACCGCGGCCACAGCTGGCAGCAGGCCACTGTTGAACCGCAGCGGCATATCTCCCTGACCGCCCTGGCAGCGCTGAACACCGAGCAACTGATCGCGGTTGGCCAGGACGGCTTGATCCTGCGCTCGCAGGACGCCGGCAGCAGCTGGCACGAGGTGCATATCGAGGCCGATGCCGGCGAGCCCTTGCTCGGTGTGTGGGCCGCTGGCGGCCAGCAGGTCTTCGCCTTCGGCAGTTATGGCAAGTTCTATCGCTCTGATGACGCGGGCCTCAGCTGGCAGGCGCTGGCGCTGCCGGTCGACCGCGCGCACCTCAATGCCATGGATGGCGGCCCGGACGGGCGGCGCATGCTGGTGGGCGAGCAGGGCCTGGTGATGCTCAGCGTCGATAACGGCCTGCACTGGCAGCAGCTGCCTGCCTTCTACAGCGGCTCACTGTTTGGCGTGGTGCGCCTGAGCGCCGAACGCTGGGTGGCCTATGGCATGCGTGGCAATGTCTTTGTCACCGACAACTTCGGCCAGTCGTGGCAGGCCCTCAAGGTGGGCAGTAACCAACCGCTGTACGGCCATGTGCTGCTGCCCGACAACGCAGGTGTGCTGATTGTCGGTGCGGGCAGCTCGATGGTACGGCTGGATGGGGAGGGCCGATTGCTCGGTATTCATCGTCAACCCGGTCTGGGGACGTTGACCTCGGCCATTGTCATGGGGGCTGACCAGGTGCTGGTGGCCGGTGAGCGTGGTGTATTCCAGGGAAACGGTAACAGCGTTGCCGCCCTTGGCAAGCGGGGGGCTGTACATGAAGCGCGTTGATTCCTGGGTTGAACGCAAGGTCGAGCGTTGCGCCGACTTGCTGCTGGCTCGCCGTAAACTGCTGTTGACCTTGTTCATGCTGCTGACCCTGGGGTTGGGCTACAGCGCCACGCACACCCAACTCGACCCTGGGTTCAACAAGCAGATCCCGGTGCGCCACGCGTACATGCTCAATTTCCTCACGTTCAGCCAGTACTTCACCGGCGCAAACCGCTTTCTGGTGAGTGTGAAGTGGAAAGGCGAAGGTGACATCTACAACCCGCAGTTTCTGGAGACGCTGCGCAAGGTCACCGATGATGTGTTCTTCATCAATGGCGTCAGCCGGGCGAGCGTGACCTCGCTGTTCACCGCCAATGTGCGTTACATCGAGATTACCGAAGAAGGCTTTTTTGGCGATGTGGTGGTGCCGCCGCGCTTCACCGGCACCCCGCAAGACCTGGCCCAGGTGCGTAGCAATGCGGCGCGTTCCGGGCAAGTGGGCCGCCTGGTGGCCAATGACCTGAAATCGGCCATGGTGCGTGCCGACCTGCAGGACATCGACCCGCAAACGGGGAAAGCGGTCAACTACGTTGAAGTGGCCGAGCGCCTGGAAGCCATTCGCGCCAAGTACGCCAGCGACCAGGTCGAGATCAACATCGTCGGTTTCGCCAAGCTGGTGGGCGATGTGGTCGAGGGGTTGATGACGGTCATCGGCTTCTTTGCCGTCGCCTTCCTGATCACCGGGGCGTTGCTGTGGCTGTACTCGCGCTCGCTGCGCCTGACCGTGGTGGCCTTGCTGGTGGCGCTGCTGCCGGTGGTGTGGCTGTTGGGCTTGCTACCGCTCATGGGCCTGGGCATTGACCCGATGTCGATCCTGGTGCCGTTTCTGATTTTCTCCATTGGCGTCTCCCATGCGGTGCAGATGACCAACGCCTGGAAGCAGGAAGTACTGGCCGGGAAGGACTCGCTGCAGGCGGCGCGGTCGGCCTTCTGCAAGATCTTCATCCCCGGTTCGCTGGCGTTGTTGATGAATGCGCTGGGTTTTGCCGTGATCATGCTGATCGATATCCCCATCGTGCATGAGCTGGGGGTGACAGCCTGTATTGGTGTGATGCTGATGATCATCACCAACAAGTTGATGCTGCCGATCATCATTTCGCACCTGCGCCTGGAACCGGCGGTGTTGCGCAAGGGGCAGGTTCAGCAACACGGCAGGCACCCGCTGTGGTGGCGGCTGTCGGCGCTGGCCGAGCCACGCCCGGCGCTGGCGGTGCTGGTGCTCAGCGTGATGCTGCTGAGTGTTGCGGTGGTCAAGGCGCGGCAGCTGGAGGTGGGCGACATCGGCGCCGGGGCGCCGGAACTGCGTGCCGAATCGCGCTACAACCAGGACAACGCGAACATCATCAGCAGTTACTCCATCGGTCTGGATGTATTGGCCGTGTTCGTTCAGGCCCAAGGTGTGGAAGAGGCCTGCCTGTCGCCGACGGTGATGCGCGCGGTCGAAGCGTTCGACTTCCAGATGCGCAGCGTCACCGGGGTGCAGTCGGTGCAGAGCGTGGCAGGGTTTGGCAAGACCGTGATTGCCGGCAACAACGAAGGCAACCCGCGCTGGGCGGCCATTCCGGGCTCGGCCCGTGGCCTTAGCCAAGGTGCGCGGGCTTATGTACCCGAAGACGGCTTGGTGACCGATGGCTGCCAGCACATGCAGATTCTGGTGTTTCTCACCGACCACGATGGCGCCACCGTGGCCCATGTGGTCAAGGAGGCCCAGCGCATCATTGCGCAGGTGCAGGTGCCGCAGATCACGTTCCTGCTGGGCGGGGGCAACGTCGGCGTCATGGCGGCGTCCAACGATGCCGTCAAACATGCCGAAGTGGTGATGCTGGTGGCGCTGTTCGGCTCGGTCTGGCTGTTCTGCTGGCTGACCTTCGGCTCACTGCGGGCGGTGCTGTGCATTCTGGTGCCGCTGGCGATCGTGGCAGTGCTGTGCAATGCGTTGATGGCCATGCTCGGTATCGGCCTGAAGGTGGCGACGTTGCCAGTGATGGCGCTGGGGGTCGGGGTTGGGGTGGACTATGGCATCTACCTTTATGAGCGCATTCAGCACGAAATGGCTGCCGGTGCCGACCTGCGCCAGGCGTTTTACCAAGCCATGTGCCAACGCGGCACAGCGGCGGTGTTCACGGCCCTGACCATGGCCATCGGCGTGTGCACCTGGGCGTTCGCACCGCTGAAGTTTCAGGCCGATATGGGGGTCTTGCTTTCATTCATGTTCTTGGTCAATGTGCTGGGGGCGATTTTCCTGCTGCCGGCATTGGCCGCCTGGTTCAATCAGGGTAAACCCCTCGTGCTGGCCAAGCCTGGCCGCACACCGCATGCGCAAGTGTTCGAATCATAACAATAAAAACGGGCACGGCCTGGGCTGTGCCCTGCGAGGAGACGGGCGATGGAAAATGCCAGCTTGAGCGTTCAAGCCTTGGCCGAAATGGGCCTGGAGCTTGATGAGTACGATCGGCTGATTGGCGAGTTTTACGACGGTGCGCTAGACCAGAAGCTGATGGCCAAGTCCTTGCGGCACATCCGCGGTCTGTTCCAGGCCAACTATGTGACCTTGATCTTGCGCGTGCCCGAGCAGCCCGACATGGGCTTGATGATTGTGGTGGGCGACATCGAAGGCGAAGGCGAGGTCAGTTACTGGGCCTACCCGCAAGCGGTCACGCCTTTCAGCAACCAGCCGCTGGACCGTGTGTTCACCGTCGAAGACCTGATGACCGAGGCCGAGTGGACGGGGTCGGCCTACTTCAAGACCTACTGCATCAGCCAGGACATCTACCATGTCATGGGCGCCGACATCTCCACGCCCGATGGCGGCAAACTGCGCTTTCGCATCACCCGGCCGAAAAGCGCGCCGAAATTTTCCGCGGCCGAACGCACCCTCTGCGAGATGTTCCTGCCGCACCTTCGGCGGGCCATGCACGTGCACAACCTGCTCGACCGCAGCGAGTCCATCAGTGAGCTGTACTCCCAGGCGATCAGCCGCTTGTCGGTGGCCACCATCGTGCTTGACCAGACGGGCAGCGTGTTGCGCCTGAACCCTGTGGCCCGGGAGCTGCTTGAGCGCGCCGACGGCCTGAAACTGGTCGGCGGGCGCCTGGAAGCGACCTACCCCAGCGATAACCGCGAATTGCAGCGCCTGGTGCGCAGTGCCTTTGCGCGCGACATGGGCAATGAAAAGGTCAGTGCCGCTGCCGAGGCCATGTCGGTGGCCAGGCCGTCCGGCAACGTCAACCTTGGCGTGGTGGTCGAGGCCATTCCGACCCAGGACTGGGCAGAGGGTAAAACCAAACCGGTGGTGGTCGTGTATATCCGTGATGCGGTGGGCCGCTCCATGGCCAACGAGACCGTGACCAAACAGTTGTTCAACCTGACCCGCGCCGAAACCGCGCTGGCCATGGAGTTGGCCAACGGCCTGTCGCTTGAAGAAGCGGCCGAAGTGTTGAACGTGCGCCGCAACACCGCCCGCGCCCACTTGCGTTCGATATTTTCCAAGACCGGCGTACGCCGCCAGACGGAGTTGGTGCGCATCATCCTCAACAGCGTGGTTGCCCTGGGAAAGCCCAAGGCAGCCCTGCTGGCACCCGATAAGCTCGAAGCACCTGCCTTGAAGCTGGCAGCGCCGCTGCGCAACAGCGCCTGACCCTCACCGGTCACCACACGAACGCCCCGCGCCTGCCTGCCAGGCCGGGGCGTTTTAGTCCGTGCGGACGATGTTGGCGGGTGGCTGCGCCACCAATACTAGCCCGCACCGTTATTTAACGAGGAACGACGTTATGCCAGTTACAGCCGTCAGCGGTTCTGCTTCAGGGATCGGCGCCGCCGTGTGCCAGTTGCTGCGTGCCGCAGGCCATCGGGTGATCGGCATCGACCGGGCGAATGCCGAGGTGCTTGCCGACCTGTCCAGCGCCGCCGGGCGCCAGGCCGCCATCGCTGCAGTGCTCGAACAGGGTGAGGGTGTGCTCGACGGCCTGGTCTGCTGCGCCGGGGTGGGCTCCAGCGCGTTGTCCGATACCATCGTGTCGGTGAACTACTTTGGCGTCACCGAGCTGCTCGATGGCTTGGCCGATGCCTTGGCCAAAGGCCAGGCGCCGGCAGCGGTGGTCATCGCCTCGATTGCGGCAACCCATGTTAACCCCGACCAGCAGCCGATGGTTGCCGCCATGCTCGCGGGCAACGAAGCCCTCGCCCTGGAACAGGCCAATGCGCTTGAGCAGTCGCACGTGGCCTACGCCTGCTCCAAATATGCCGTGACCGCCAACGCGCGCGGCAAGGCGGTGGACTGGGCCCGGCAGGGTATCCGCTTGAATGTGGTGGCGCCGGGTGCAGTCGAGACCCCCTTGCACCAGGCAGCGCTCAATGACCCACGTTTCGCCAAGGCGGTACGCGAGTTCGTCGCGCCGCTGGGGCGCTCGGCCCACCCGGAGGAAGTCGCCCAGGTGGTGGTGTTTCTGCAGTCGGCGCAGGCGAGTTTCGTGCACGGCAGCGTGGTATTCGTCGATGGCGGAATGGATGCCAGGGTTCGCCCGGCACGCTTCTGACTTTTATCCCAGGGAGAGCACGCATGACCAAGGTGGCATTCATTACCGGCGCCAGCCGCGGTATCGGGCGCGAAACGGCATTGGCCTTTGCCCGGGCGGGGTTCGATGTGGCCATCAGTGCCCGCACGGTGGAAGAGGGCACCCACCTGGAGCACCGCTTGCATGATGCGCAAGGCAAGCCCTTGCCCGGCAGCCTCAACGACACCGCGGCAGCCATTCGTGCACTGGGGCGCCAGGCGTTGGTGGTGCCCATGGACTTGCTCGACAGCAAATCGGTATTGCAGGCCAGCCAGGCGGTATTGTCGGCCTATGGCCGGATCGATGTGCTGGTCAATAACGCCATCTATCAAGGCAATGACCTGAACGGGGCGTACATGAGCCTGCAGGCGCACACCCTGGACCGCGTGTACAGAGCCTATGTATTGGCACCGATGCTGCTGACCCAGTCGGTACTCAAGGCGATGCTTGCCCAAGGCGCCGGGGTGGTGATCAACGTCACCTCGGGCGCTGGCGAAAGCGACCCCCCGATGGCGGCGGCGGACGGGGGCTGGGGCTATGCGTATGGAGCCGGCAAGGCGGCAGTCTCCAGGGCCAGCGGGGTCATCGCCGCCGAGTTGGGCGGGCAGGGGGTTCGCGCGTTCACGCTCAACCCCGGTGTAGTCACCACCGATGCGCTCAAGGCCACGCTGGGCGAGCGCGGCGTGCTGGCCATGCGCAGCGGCACGGCACCGCCGCAGGTGCCGGCCCAGGTAATGGTATGGCTGGCCACTGCGGAGCAGGCCGCACGCTTCCAACGGCGCACGATTGCCGCGCAACCCTTTGCCCTGGAGCACGGTATCGTCGACGACTGGCGCTGAGACAAAGCCTGCGAAGTGGTTTGTGTGGGGGCTATCTAGTCCATGCGGAGGATGAGCCTCGGCGCCTGCTCGGTGAAGATTGGCCGGGCAAGTTACCGGGGATTTCCACACGAGGAACAATAACAATGACCAAGCTCGCAGCAATCAATGTCGACAGTGTTCTGGCCCCTCGCTTTGGCCGAGGCTGGCATTGCCTGGGTGAAGCGGCCGATTACCGTGACGGCCAGTTGCATACCCTGAATATCTTCGGCACGCGCTTGCTGGCCTTCGCCACCTCCGCGGGCCAGATCAGCGTGATTGATGCGCACTGCCCGCACATGGGCGCCGACCTTTCGCGCGGCACGCTGGAGAACGATCGGGTGGTCTGCCCCTTCCACCACTGGCAGTACGATGCGACCGGCAAATGCGTGGAAATTCCTTACTGCAAGCGCATACCGCCCAAGGCCAAGACCCGCAGCTGGCTGACCTGTGAAGAAAACAACCTGTTGTTCGTCTGGAACAACCCGGAGGGCAACGCCCCGGCCGCCGACGTGGTGATCCCGCACCTGCCGGAGCAAGACAGCGACGCCTGGCTGCACGACTGGCACATGGACAAGCTGATTATCGAGACCAACCCGCGGGAGCTGGTCGACAACCTGGCAGACGCCCAGCACTTCGGCCCGGTCCACGGCACGCCGACCAAGTACTTTGCCAACGTGTTCGAAGGCCATATTGCCCAGCAGATTTTCCATGGCGATTCCGAGCGCCTGGGTGGCGACCTGGTGGCGGAGTCGGCCTACTACGGCCCGGCGACCCACTTTACCCGCATGCGCGCGGTGTTCGAGGGCATGGAGATCCATTCGATCCTGCTCAACTGCCATGTACCGATCAACGCCAACAGCTTCGAGCTGCGCTTTGGTTGCATGGTGAAAAAGATCGATGGCTGGAGCGAAGAGCAGAACCGCGCCCTGGCTCAAGACTATGTGATGCGCAACCGCGAGTCGTTCTACCAGGACGTGGACATCTGGGCGCACAAGGTCCGGGTCAACAACCCGGTCCTGGCGCAAGGCGATGGCCCGGTCTATCAGCTGCGTGAATGGTATGAGCAGTTCTTCATGGACGAAGCCTGCGTGCCCCCTGCCATGGCCGAGCGGCGCGAAATCATCACCGTCGGCCAGCGCTGATACCCAGACGAGCAGGAGTGCGCAATGAACATGAATGGCCGTAAAACGCTGTCGATCATGCTGGCCGCCAGTTTCGCTTCGACGATTGGAGGGCTGCCGTTCAACACCTTGCCTATCCTGCTCGGCTCGATGGTCGACAGCCTTGGCTTCAATGCCGGGCAGATCGGCATGCTGGGGGCGGTGTGTTTTGCCGGCTATCTGCTGGGCACCGTGGTGGCTGTGGCGTTGATCGACCGCATGAACTGGCGTGGGCTGACGCTGGGCTGTGCCCTCGGCGCTGCGGCGGCGTACTGGATGTCGTCCTGGCTGCCCGCCGCGGCGCAGTTGCCGGTGTGGGCGTTGATCGGTTTCTTTGCGGCGCTGATGACCTGCCTCGGCATGCGCATCATGGGGCAGATGGCCAACAAGGAGCGTGCCCTGGGTATGCGCCTGGGGATCGAGCTGGCGGTGGTGGCGGCCGTGTTGTTCGCCTTGCCGCCGTTGGTGATTGCGCACTTTCACTACGCCGGCGCAGCGCTGATGCTGGCCGTGATGATTCTGCTGTTAAGTTGCAGCGCCCTGGCCTTGCCCAGGCGCGAGGACTTCGTCGGTGAGGGTGGCCCGGCCCACCACGGGTCGCTGCTTTCACGCTTCAGCTGCCCACCCGCCGCCTATGCCGCGCTGGCATGCTTTTTTCTGTTTGGTGCCGGGCAGATCGGGTTGTGGGCGTTTCTGGAGCGTTTGGGGCATGCCCTGGCCCTGCAGCCGACTGAACTGGGGGTCGTTTTCGCCGTGTTGAAGCTGTTGGGCGGCGCGGCGGCCCTCGCATTGGCTTTGGTCGGTGACCGCCTGGGTGTGCGCTTGCCGCATGGGGTGGTTCTGGCCGTTCTGGGCTCCGGGCTGTTGCTGCTGGCCAATGCCGAGGGCTTTCTGGGCTATGCCCTGGGCGCCTGGATCTGGGAGGTGGGGTTCACCTGGGGCTGCGTGTATCTGACTGCGGCCATCGCGCGTCTGGACAGCAGTGGCCGGTCGATCATGCTGATTCCGGGGGCGTTTGCCCTGAGCTCCATGGCAGGGCCGGCGTTGGCCGGGCAACTGGTCAGCGGGGGGTACAGTGCGCTGTTGTGGGTGGCCGCCAGCTGTGCGGTGCTTCCTGTGCTGGTGTTCTCCTGCCTGCTGGCGCGGCCCTCAGCGCAGACGGCGGCGCTAGGGGCGGCACGGTAAATTCGCAGCTTCAACCATTGGCAGGGCAAGTGCCGCTCGACGACGCGGCGGCCTGGCTGATCAGGGCCGCCAGACGCTTGACGTTGGCTTGCTGGGCAATCACCACGTCATCGATGCTGCTGCCAGCGGCGGTCTGCAAGGTGCTGCGGCAGGTCAGCTGGGTATTGGCTTCGCGGGCGCGCAAGCGCCACCTGGCGTCCAGCAGTGCGTACTGCCCCGGCAGTGAATCGAAACGTTGCACATCCACGCGCAGGGACAGCTTGCGAGCGGGGCGAGTATTGCTCAGTTGGTCGACCAACGCGCTGCGCAGCTCATCCACCAGCGTGGCGCCCCACCACTGCGTCTCGAGAATCGCCAGGCTGCTGTCGCCCTGGCGGATGACCAGTTGTGGCCGGTCGACCTGTGGCGGAACGCTGACACTTTCGATCAGGATCTCGTCCGCGGCGTTGTGCGACGTGGGTGCCGGCTGCGCCGGCGTGAGGGTATGGAACTGGATCGGGTCGCTGCGGCAAGCGCCCAGGGCCAATAGCGCGACCAGCAGGGTAATCCTTGGCAGCTGGGTCATGTTCAACACTCCTGTGGTCATTTGCGGGGCGGCCCTTGCAAGTCCATCGGCCCCGCGTTGTCCGGGCGGCCACGGATCAGCGACTCGGGGTTGCGGCCCAGGTAGTCGGCAAGCTCGCGCAGGGAGCGCGACATGCGCCCCAGCTCGTCGAGCGTCTGGGTCAGCTGTTCACGCTGTGGCGAGTCTTCGGCCAGGGTCGAATTGGCCGACTTCAGGGTATTGCTGACCTCTGCCAGGGTGTTCTGCACCCCTGGCAAGGTCCGTGCGTTGAACTGGGTCAGGCCCTTGCGCAGCTCTACCAGGTTGGCATCGAGGTTACCGGCAATACGCTCCAGCGGCAGCCGGTTGAGCTTGTCGACCATGGTCTGCAACTGCTCCTGAAGCAGCTCCAGGCTGCCTGGAATGGTCGGGATGACCACCGGGCGGGCCGTCGGGTCGAAGGCCACCTTCTCGGCTTTGGGGAAGAAGTCCAGGGCGATGTACAGTTGGCCGGTGAGCAGGTTGCCACTGCGCGCCTGGGCACGCAGGCCGTTGTCGATAAAGGTGCCGATCAGCTTGGCGGCGGAGGCTTCGTCATTGGGGTCGTGCTGCAACACCTTGAGCATCTTCTCGTGCGCCCGGCCCAAGCGTTGCGGGTAGATGACGATGCCGACATTGACCGGGAAACTGCGTTTGACTTCATCGAAGTCCAGGTTCACCGCGACCACTCGGCCAATCTCCACGCCCAGGAACTCGACCGGCGCACCGACCTTGAGGCCGCGCATCGCCTGGTCGAAGCGTAGCGCCAGGTACTGCGCCTTGCCGGCGGGCGGGGCCAATGCACCGGCCTGGTCGGCGAACAGTTCAAAGCGCTGGTTCTCGCTGGCGGCCGTGTCGTTCGGGTTGTAATCCGGCGCGCGGAAGGCGATGCCGCCGACCAGGATCGACGACAACGACTCGGTTTTCAGCGCAAAACCATTGGCGCCGACCTCCACATCAATGCCGCTGGCGTTCCAGAAACGTGTGTTGGCGCTCACGAAGGCGTCGTTGGGTGCATGGATGAAGATCTCCACGTCCACCCCTTTACCTTCCTGGTCGAGGGCGTAGGCGACCACCTGGCCGACCGGGATCTTGCGGTAATACACGGGCGAACCGATGTCCAGCGAGCCCAGGTCCTGGGTGTGCAGGGTGAAGTGCTTGCCGGGCTCGCCGTAGGTGATGGCCGGCGGGTTCTCCAAGCCGATGAAGTGCTTCACGCGGGTGCTCGACTGGCCGATGTCGGCGCCGATGTAATCGCCCGAAAGCAGGGTGTCGATGCCCGACACGCCACCGGCGCCGATGCGTGGGCGGACTACCCAGAACTTCGAGTCCTCGCGGGTGAAGCTCTCGGCCTGCTTGTCGAGCTTGACGGTGGCGTTGACGTTTTTCTGGTCGTCACTCAGGGCCACTTCGGTGACGTGACCGATCACC
The DNA here is from genome assembly GCF_028682155.1 of Pseudomonas sp. 39004. NCBI lineage: Bacteria > Pseudomonadati > Pseudomonadota > Gammaproteobacteria > Pseudomonadales > Pseudomonadaceae > Pseudomonas > Pseudomonas sp. 39004. The sequence continues at coordinate 1,632 of NZ_JANIAG010000026.1, read as the reverse complement.
ACGTTACGGTAACGTACCTCGGTCTTGTTGGCCGCCAGCCCCGCGCCGGTCTTGAAGGTGAGGGTGATGGTCGGGCCTTCCTGCATCAGGTTGTGCACGACCAGGGAAAGCCCGACCAGCACGGCCACGATGGGCACGATCCACACCAAGGAAAAGCCGAAGCGCCGAGTCTTGACCGGTGCAGGGCCGGGAGTGGGCGCGTGGTCATTGCTGGATGGGGTCATCCATGAGCTCCTTGTCAGGTGGCGTGTCCCAGATCAGGCGGGGGTCGAAACTCATTGCTGAGAGCATGGTGAACACCACCACCAGGCCAAAGAACAGGATGCCCGGACGCGGCTCGATGTCACCCAGCGCTTGAAACTTCACCAGCGCCGCGACCAGCGCTACCACCAGCACATCGAGCATCGACCAATAGCCGATCAGTTCAACGAAACGGTAGAGCTTCGAGCGCTGCTGTTGCGCCCAGGTACTGCCGCGCTGGACGGTGATCAAGAGCATCGACAGGGCCACGAACTTCACCCCGGGCACAGCGATGCTGGCGATGAAGATGATCAGCGCAATGTCCCAGGCGCCGTGCTCCCAGAACTCCAGCACACCGCTCATGATGGTGCTGTCGGCGCCGCTGCCGAGCATCATGGTGTTCATCACCGGCAGCACGTTCGCCGGTACATAGAAGGCCAGGGCGGCCAGCAGGTAAGCCCAGGTGCGGCCCAGGGAATTGGTCTTGCGCCGATGCAAAGGGGCGTCGCAGCGCGGGCACTGGTGCGGTTCGTCGTGCATGTCGCAGGCCAGGCCACAGCTGTGGCACAGGCACAGGTCAAGCTCGCTGGCGGTTGGCGGCCGGCTCATGGCATGTCCCACAAGTCACGAATATCGCGCCCGGCGATACGGATCATCAACAGGCTCAACACGGCCAGTGCGAGCAGGCCGATACCCGGCAGCACATCGAGCATACCGGCGAGTTTGAACACCGCCACCATCGCCCCCAGCAGGCACACTTCGAGCATGCTCCAGGGGCGCAAGGTCTCCAGCCAGCGCATGCACAGCTTGAACGCGGGCGAGCGGCGGGCGGTGAGGGCAAAGCCCAGTACCCAGATGAGCAACAGCAGCTGGAAGGCGGGGGCGATGATGATCGAAATGGCCGCGACCATGGCCATGAAGGTAATCGGCCCCTGGCTCAATGCCAGCACCGAGTCCCATAACGTGGCACTGTTTTTAAGCCCCTGCAGGCTGATGCTCATCACCGGGTAGAAGTTGGCAAACAACCACAGCACCGCAGCGGTGAAGCTTAATGCCAGGCGTTGTTCCACCGTCAAGCCGTTGTGCCGCTGCAGCACACCGCCGCAGCGCGTGCACACGGTTTTCTGATGCTTGGCGAGCAATGCCTTCTGATAAACGCAATCGCAGTGCTCGCAGATGATCAATTGCTCGGGTGTGGACATCATGATGCTCTGATCAACCGGCAGTGAGGCCTTTCTGAATATAGAAGCGCTCTGGCATTAGGCAAATGGCAGGGGCACGAAACACCGGTTGTTCCCTGGCTGGGAAGGGGGGTTACGCCCTTGGTGCCTGAAGATACCGATAGGTTTGCGGTGGGGGCGGTGTTGATCTGGTAGAGGTCGGCTTGGGGTC
>NZ_JANIAG010000259.1:0-5108 GCF_028682155.1 Pseudomonas sp. 39004 | reverse complement strand
GTGAGAGTTGCCGGCCTGTTCGCGGGTTTGCCTGCGAACAGGCCGGCGCTTTCAAATTCAGGTTGTTGGGATATCAGGCTTTGTGCTGATCAACGATGCCTTTGATCCTGTCCTTGATCGCCAGCCGCTCCTTGCGCAAACGCGTGACGGTGTCATCGGTGCTGGCGTTGCTTTCGGCGGCCAGCACTTCCTTGTCCTTGGCGTTGTACTCCTTGTGCAGTTTGTGCAGGTCGTGGTTCTCGTCAATGCGCGCCTGGAAGTCGTCGGCAGTGATGTTCAGGTCAGCGAGCAGATCGTGCGGAACGGGCATTTCTTCACCTCTCTTGGGGGTTGGCGAATGGTCCTGACTTTTGAGGATAGTCGCCTTTGCGCCGGTGGGGGACTGGGGTAGGCTGTCGCATCCCTCCCGTGAGCCGGAACCCTGCGCCATGCCTCATCTGAACCTGGAATACAGCGACAACCTGCGCGAGCTGAACGTCGACGTGCTGCTGCTGCGCCTGAACCACGCCCTGGTCGGCAGTGGCCAGTTTGCCGAAGAGCTGGACATCAAGAGCCGCGCCCAAGCGTTCAAGCACTACCGGGTGGGCACTGCGCCGGCCGAACGGGCCTTCGCCCATGTGCGCCTGGCGATCCTCAGCGGGCGCTCGCCGGAGGTGAAAAAACAACTGTCCGCCAGCCTGCTCGAGGTGCTGCGCGAAACCATTACGGCCCAGGGCGGGCTGGACATTCAGCTGTGCGTTGAAGTGCTTGATATCGACCGTGAGCCGTACGCCAAGCTTCGCCTGCCTGGCTGAATGGCGGCTGAATGAACTTCATTTAATGTGATAAAGATGCCCACTCACTGTTTTGTTGGCGTCTTTTTCACGAAATATTGATGGTGCCCTTTCTAGAGTTCAGCCAACTTTCCCGGTGCCGCACAGGCCCACGGGCTGATAATCACTCTTGATTGCGAACCCTGATGCTCAACTTCAAATCGCTGCGGACTGAATGGGTCACGTTGTTGGCCAGCCTGTACTTGCTGATCGGCTTCAATGTCTTTCTCTGGCAGCACCTTGAGCAGGTGGTTCCGCCAGGGCTGCCGGGGCTTTGGCTGAGCCTGGCGTTTGCCGTGCTGATGCTGTTCGCATTCAATTTGATCTTGACCTTGTTTGCCTTTCGGTATGTGTTGAAACCGGTGCTGATCCTCTTGTTCATGAGTGGCGCAGGTGTCGCTTATTTCATGAATCAATACGGTGTACTTATTGATGCCGGTATGTTCCGTAATATCGCCGAAACCAATGTCACGGAAGTCCGCGACTTGCTCTCGCTGAAGTTTGCCTTGTCTATCCTGGGCTTGGGTGTTTTGCCTTCGGTGCTTTTGTGGAAGGCGCCGATCGCCTACCGCGCCTGGCACCGTGAACTGCTGGGCAAGCTGGTGGTAAGCGGCGCCTGCGTGGTGGCCTTGGGGTCGGTGGCGTTGGTCAACTATCAGGGGTTGTCTTCGCTGTTTCGCAATCACCACGAACTGCGCCTGATGCTGACGCCCAGTAATATCGTGGGTGCCTCCATAGGTTATGTCAGTGAACGTGTGGGCACGGCCGCCCGGCCATTCCAGCCTTACGGTGAAGATGCCCGGCGCGATGCAGCCTGGCAGCACCACGCCCGCAAGTCGTTGACCGTGCTGGTGGTGGGTGAGAGCGCGCGTGCAGAAAACTTTGGTGTGCTCGGCTATGCCCGCGACACCACGCCAAACCTTGCCAAGGAGCAGGGCCTGCTGGCGTTTTCCGATGTGCATTCGTGCGGTACCGAGACGGCAGTGTCGGTGCCGTGCATGTTCTCGGGCATGGGCCGCAAGGAGTACGACGCGCGCGTCGCCAAGAACCGTGAAGGGCTGCTCGACATCCTCCAGCGCGCAGGCCTGGCCGTGCAGTGGCGCGACAACCAGTCGGGCTGCAAGGGTACCTGTGATCGGGTGCAGTTCATCGATGTCAGCAACCTCACCGACCCGGCCCTGTGTGCCAATGGCGAATGCCATGACGAGATTCTGTTGCAGGGTTTGGCCGAGCTGCTCGACAACCTCGACAAGGACACCGTGCTGGTGCTGCACCAGATGGGCAGCCATGGCCCCGAGTACTTCAAGCGTTACCCGGCGCAAACCGAGCGGTTCACCCCGGTGTGCCACAGCAATGCCCTGAACCAGTGCAGCCAGCAGGAGATCGTCAACGGCTACGACAACACCCTGGCCTACACCGACAAGGTGCTGGCCATGTTGATCGATACCCTGCGCAGCAAGCAGGACAAGGTCGATACCGCCATGATCTACCTGTCCGACCACGGCGAATCGCTGGGCGAATACAACCTGTTCCTGCATGGCACCCCCTACATGCTGGCGCCTGAGCAACAGAAGCACGTGCCGTTGCTGACCTGGTTTTCGGACAGCTACCGCGAAGATTTCGGCCTGGACACCGACTGTCTGGCCAAGCTCAGCGACGCGCCGCTGTCCCAGGACAACCTGTTCCACTCGATGCTTGGCCTGTTGCAGGTGCGCACCGAGGTCTACCAGCAGTCGCTGGACATGTTCGCCAGCTGCCGGCCTTGGCTGGCAGCCAAGCGGTGATTGCCAATGGCCTGCATACCACCGTTTATCTATTCCAGGGATGGCGCAGGTTTCACCCGCAGTGCCCGCGCCGTATATACTGCGCGCCAATGTTAGTGGGAGAGCCTCGTGGCCATCGAAATACACTGGATCCGTGACGACCAGACCCTGGCCGAACTCTGCCGAAGCTGGCGCGAACTGCCCTTCGTAGCGCTCGACACCGAATTCATGCGGGTAGACACCTTCTACCCCAAGGCGGGGCTTATCCAGATTGGCGATGGCCAACGCGCCTTTCTGATCGACCCGCTGCTGATCAAGAATTGGCAGCCCCTGGCCGAGTTGCTGGAAGACAGCGGCGTGGTCAAGGTGCTGCACGCCTGCAGCGAAGACCTCGAAGTGTTGCTGCGCCTGACCGGCAAGCTGCCACAGCCGCTGTTCGACACGCAGTTGGCCGCCGGCTACCTGAACCTGGGCTTCTCCATGGGTTATTCGCGCCTGGTCCAGGAAGTGCTGGGGCTCGAGCTGCCCAAGGGTGAAACCCGCTCCGACTGGTTGCAGCGCCCGCTTTCCGAAACCCAGATCAGCTACGCCGCCGAGGATGCCGTGCACCTGGCCGAGCTGTTCACCGCCCTGCGCCCGCGCCTGTCCGACGACAAGTACGCCTGGGTGCTGGAGGACGGCGCCGAGCTGGTTGCCCAACTGCGCCGCGAGGTCGAACCCGAGAGCTTGTACCGCGACGTCAAGCTGGCCTGGAAGCTTGCGCCCCAGCAGTTGGCGGTGTTGCGCGAGCTGTGTGCCTGGCGCGAGCGCGAGGCACGCCACCGCGACGTGCCGCGCAATCGCATCCTCAAGGAGCACTCGCTGTGGCCGATGGCCAAATCCCAGCCGTCCAACCTGTCGGCGCTGGCCAAGATCGACGAGATGCACCCGCGTACCATCCGTCAGGACGGTGAATTCCTCGTTCAGCTGATCAAGCGGGCTGCCAGCCTGCCTGCCGAGCAGTGGCCGCAGGTCCTGCCCGAGCCCTTGCCGATCGAGGCTGCCGGTATCCTCAAGCAGCTGCGCGCGATCGGCCAGGCCGAAGGCGAGCGCCTGGGCATAGCCCCCGAGCTGATGCTGCGCAAGAAAACCCTGGAAGCCCTGCTCAAGAGCGGCTACCCCAACGGCCCCTATCAACTGCCCGATTCGCTGCGCGGCTGGCGCCGTGAGCGTATGGGCCAGGCCCTGCTGGACAACCTGGCAGGTGCCGGAGAAACCCGATGAAACGTATCTGCTCGATCTACAAGAGCCCCCGCAAGAACGAAATGTACCTGTATGTGCTCAAGGCCGAAGGCCTGGAGCGCGTGCCCGAGGCCCTGCTGCCGTTCTTCGGCGCCCCCGTGCATGCCTTCGACCTGGTGCTGACCCCCGAGCGCAAGCTGGCCCGCGAGGATATCGCCAAGGTGCTGGAAAACCTCGACAACCAGGGCTATCACCTGCAGATGCCGCCGGTCGAAGACGAGTACATCGAGCACCTGCCCGAAGAGCTGCTGCGCCGTAACGATCCGGTCTGACCCAGGCCAGGTTCCCCTCTTTCGCCAAGTGGCCCGCGCGTCGGGCCGCTTTGGTTGTCTGCCAAGGTTGTTTTCACGAATGCGCGTTCTGATTGCCGAACAGGATCATGCCCATTACGCCCAGTTGTTGGGCCAGGCGGCCCCTGACCTGGAAATCCTGACCAGCAGCGACTCTGCCGAACTGGCGCTGCAGGCGTCGCAGTGCCCAGTGTGGCTGGGTCAGCCTGACTTGCTGGCGAGCCTGCTGCGCCAGGGCCACAAGCCGGCCTGGATGCAGTCGACCTGGGCGGGCATTACTCCGCTGCTGGCCGACGGCTTGCCACGGGATTATCGCTTGACGCGTGCGGTGGGCATTTTTGGTCAGGTGATGGCGGAATACATGCTCACCTACATGCTTGGCCATGAACGCGAAGTGCTGCCGCGCCTGCTGAGCCAGGTGGAGCGGCGCTGGGACGACCGCCCGGGCGGGACGCTGGAGGGGCGCCAGGTGTTGATCGTCGGCACCGGCGATATCGGCCAGCGGGTAGCCGAGTTTCTCCAGCCGTTTGGGGTAACCCTGTACGGTATTGCCAGCAGCGCCCGTGAGCAGGCGCCGTTCGCCGAAGTGGCCGCGCTGGCGGACCTGCCGAGCAGGGTCGAGCGGGCCGATTACGTGATCAACCTGCTGCCGGACACGCCGGCGACCCATGATCTGTACGATGCGGCGCTGTTCCAGCGTTTCAAGCCCAGTGCGTTGTTCATCAATGCCGGGCGCGGGGTGGCGGTGGTCGATGGCGACCTGGTCGAAGCACTGAAGCAAGGCCACCTGGCGGGCGCGGTAATCGATGTGTGCCGCCAGGAGCCGCTGCCCCAGCGTCACCCGTTCTGGACCGCCTTGGGGTTGCTGCTGACCGGGCACAGCTCGGCGCCCACCTCGCCGGCGGCGATGGTGCGGCTGTTTGTCGAGAATGTGCGGGCATATGAGGCGGAGCAGGGCTTGC
>NZ_JANIAG010000258.1:0-5128 GCF_028682155.1 Pseudomonas sp. 39004 | reverse complement strand
ACTTCGGCCAGCCGTGGGTCCAGGTCGCTGGCATCGATGTGCGCCAGCCTTGCCAGGGCCAGGCCCCCTTCTTCCAGCGCTTTGCCATCCGCATCCAGCAGGCGCAAGCCCAGGGCGCGCAACATGCCGCTGCCACCGTCATTGGTAGCGCTGCCGCCAATTGCCAGCACGATACGCCGGGCACCAGCGGCCAACGCGGCAGCGATCAGCTCGCCAGTGCCCCAGGTGCTGCTGCGGCACGCATCACGCTGCTCGGTCGGCACCCATTGCAGGCCACTGGCCTGTGCCATCTCGATGATTGCGGTGCGGCTCTGCGCCAGCCACCCCCAACCGGCCTCGACGGTTTGCCCCAAAGGGCCACGCACGGCCAGGCGGCGAAGTTCGCCCTGGCTGGCGGCAAGAATGGCCTCCATGGTGCCTTCACCGCCATCGGCCATGGGGCATTCGACCAACTCGGCATCCGGCCACACCTCGGCCAGGCCCAGGGCAATGGCGCGGGCGACACCGGCAGCGTCGAGGCTGTCCTTGAACGAGTCGGGGGCGATGACGATCTTCATGGGGATTCTCCTGTCCAGATGAGCGGCATGCTGACAGTTGCCTGGCGAGCTGGCCTCGGTCAAATGCACAAGACAGCAGAGGCGTTGTTTGGGCAAATGCCTTCGCCCCCCCCCTCAACCGGCCGGCAGCAGTTGCAACCCCAGGTACAAACTGAGCATGCCTTCCATCCGCAGCGGGTCGACTTCGCCCAGCTCGGCGACCCGTTCCAGCCGGTAGCGCAGGCTGTTGCGGTGAATGCCCAAGGCATCGGCACAGGCCTGGCTCTGGCCATCATGGGCGCACCAGGCCCGCAAGGTGGCAATCAGCTGACCACTGGCGTCCTTGGCCCGGATGCGTTGCAGCGGTTCGAGCAGTTCATCCAGGGCATCGTCATTGCGATGGCGCCACAGCAAGGCCGGTAACCGATAGCGCTCAAGGCTGAGCAGGCGTTCGGCGGGCAGCACCTCCTGCCCATAGGCCAGCAGGTCGCGCACCCGGCGATAGCCTCGGCGCAACTGCTCCAGGCTCTGCGCCACGCAACCAAGGGCCAGGCGCTCGACCTGCCAGCCGTGGCGCTGCAGGCGCTCGAGCAGCCGCGCTTCGTCCAGCACCAAGGCTGCCGGGCGGCACCACAATAGCGACTGGCGTGCGGGGCTGACGCACCAGCTGTCCGGGTAGCGGCTGGTCAGCCAGGCCGACAAGGCTTCGGCCGTTGGCCCCGACTCCAGCTCGAACAGGCAGGGCACCCTGGGCAGCTGGGGTTTCAGGCCCAACTGCCGGGCTTCGTCGAGCAGCCTGGGTGAATCGCCACTGCCGCCCAGCAACAAGGCCAGCAAATCGTCACAACGCTGCCGCCGCCATTGCTGCTCGACCTGCAGATGGCGCTGGGCCAGGAGCATCTCGGCGGTCATGCGCACCAGCTCGCCATAGGTGCGCAACTGTTGTGGGTCGCCGGTCAGGCCCAGCACCCCCATCAGCCGCCCATCGAGCATCAGCGGCAGGTTTACCCCTGGCTGCACACCCTTGAGGCACTTTGCCGCGTCCACATCCAGCTCGACGATGCGGCCGTTGGCCAGCACCAGTTGCGCGCCTTCGTGGCGGGTGTTGATACGCTCCGGCTCGCCACTGCCAAGGATCAGCCCCTGGCTGTCCATGACATTGACGTTGCAGGGCAGGATGGCCATCGCCCGATCAACGATATCCTGCGCCAGGTCATGGTCGAGTTCGAACATTCAACGGTCCTTGGGGTGGTAGGCTTTGGTCGCGGGCACAGCAGCCCTGGCCAAGCGCTGTGCAAAAGCACAAAGACAGGCATGCCGCAGGCCCGCCAGACTCGTCAGGGCGAGCGCCGGAACAGGCGACGCGGTGACAACCATAACAACAGAGAACCCGATCATGGCACACAGCCCCGCCCCTGACCAAGGCACGGACACCACCCGCAACGCGCTGTACCGGCGCATCACCCTGCGGCTGATTCCGTTCATTTTCATCTGCTACCTGTTCAACTACCTGGACCGCGTCAACGTCGGCTTCGCCAAGCTGCAAATGCTCGACGCCCTCAACTTCAGCGAAACCGTTTACGGCCTCGGCGCCGGTATCTTTTTCATCGGCTACGTGCTCTGCGGCCTGCCGAGCAACCTGGCACTCAACCGCTTCGGCCCACGGCGCTGGATCGCGTTAATGATGATCGCCTGGGGCAGCCTCTCGACCTGCCTGCTGTTCGTCACCACACCCACCGAGTTCTACACGTTGCGCCTGCTGACTGGCGCCGCCGAAGCCGGCTTCTTCCCAGGCGTGGTGCTGTACCTCTCGCGCTGGTTCCCGGCCGACCGCCGTGGCCGCATCATGGCCCTGTTCATGTCGGCGATCCCGGTGTCGGGGCTGCTGGGCGGGCCGTTCTCCGGCTGGATCCTCGAACACTTCGCCGCTGGCCAACATGGCCTTGCCGGCTGGCAATGGATGTTTCTGATCCAGGGCGTGCCCACCGTCATCCTGGGTTTCCTGGCCATCCGCCTGCTCAGCGACGGCTACCAGAAAGCCACGTGGCTGAGCCCGGCCGAGCGCCAGCTGATCGAGGCCGACCTCAAGGCCGACGCCGCCAGCAAACCCGCCACCAGCGGTGACAGCGTGCTCGCAGTGCTGACCAACCCGCTGATCTGGACGTTCGGTTTCGTTTACTTCTGTATCCAGAGCGGTGTGTACGCGATCAACTTCTGGCTGCCGTCGATCATCAAGAGCATGGGTTTCGACAACCCCTTGCTGATTGGCTGGCTGAGCGCCATTCCGTACTTGCTGGCCGGGGTGTTCATGATTGTCTGCGGGCGCTCGGCCGACCTGCGCAACGAGCGCCGCTGGCACCTTGTAGTGCCAATGCTGATGGGCGCCATCGGCTTGCTGATCGCCGTGAACTTCGCCGGCAACCCGCCGATTGCCATCCTCGGCCTGTCGATCGCCACCATGGGCGCGCTCACCGGCCTGCCAATGTTCTGGCCAATGCCTACCGCGCTGCTCAGCGCCGGTGCGGCCGTGGCCGGGCTGGCGGTGATCAACTCGGTAGGGCAGATGGCGGGCTTCCTCAGCCCGTACCTGGTCGGTTTCATCAAGGACCAGACCGGGTCCACCGATGCCGCGCTGTATTCGTTGGCGGCATTGATCGTGGTGGGTAGCCTGGTGGCCTTGCGGGTAACCCGCGCTGGCGCGCTGGCCACGGTAAAGTCCACCTAAGGCACCTGCAATACGCCACAGCCCGTGTGGGAGCCGGCAAACCCGCCCCCACACGGTGCTTCAGAATAATGCCCCGATCGTCGGCTCGGGTCAGCATCTCAACGGCACAGGCGTCAAATGGTTCCAAAGGCCCCTTTGGAGAAGCCTCATGACCCAACACACCGTGGCCCGCCTCGATCAGCTCGACCCCCACCGCCCTCTGCGTGTGCAGGCCGGCAACGAAGAACTCATCCTCATCCGCCAGGGCGACCTGGTGCATGCCTACCAGGCCAACTGCCCCCATGCCGGCGCCCCGCTGGAAGAAGGCGTGATCTGCGCAGGCTTGCTGGTCTGCCCGTGGCACAAGGCGGCGTTTGCCGTGGACGAAGGCGCGGTGTGCGAACCGCCGGCACTGGCCGACCTGCGCCGCTATCGGGCGTGGGTCAAGGACGGTGAAGTCTGGGTCGATGACCAGCCGCTGCCAAAGGCCGAGCCACCACGCCACAGTGACGCGCGCTGCTTCGTCGTCATCGGTGCCGGTGCCGCAGGCTCGGCGGCGGTGGCCACGCTGCTGGCCCATGGCTTCGGTGGGCGTCTGGTCTGGCTTGACCATGAACGCCAGCCCGCCTACGACCGCACTGCGCTGAGCAAATTCGTCATCGCCGGGGAGATGCCGCCCGATGAGGTCCCGGCGCTGCTGGAGGCTGGCCAGCTGCGCGCGGGCCCGCTGGAACGGTGCTTGGGCAAGGTGCGCACACTGGACGTGAAAAAGCGCCAGATCACCCTCAGCGACGGCCACCGCATCGACTATGACGCCGCCTTGCTGGCCACTGGCGGCAAACCGCAACGCCCCGACCTGCCCGGTGTCGACCTGGCAGGGGTCATGACCCTGCGCTCACGCGAGGATGCAGCACGCCTGCTGGATGCCGCCGAGCCGGGGCAGCCTGTGGTGATCGTCGGCGACGGGTTCATTGGCCTGGAGGCGGCCTCGGCCTTGCGCAAGTATGGCGCGCAGGTGCATGTGGTCAGCCGCCACGCGGTGCCCTTGAGCAAACAGTTAGGTGAGCGTATCGGGCGCAGCATACGCGCGCTGCATGAGCGCAAGGGCGTGGTATTCCATGGTCCGACCGAGATCGAGCGCTTCCTCGGTGAAGAACGGGTCGACGCCGTGCTGCTGGCCAATGGCGAGAAGCTGACGACGTCGTTGGTGTTGCTGGGTACCGGCGTCGCACCGGCCACTGCGTTCGTGCAGGGCGTGGAACTGGCCGAGGATCGTTCGTTACGGGTCGACGCCGAACTGCATGCCGCCGACCGCCTATGGGCCGCCGGCGACATCGCCACCTTCCCCCTCGCTGGCCGCCCGGTGCGCATCGAACACTGGCGCCTGGCCCAGCAGCATGGCGTAATCGCCGCGGCCAACATGCTGGGCGAGCAGCGTCGTTACGCGGATGTGCCGTTTTTCTGGACCTATCAGCATGGGCGCACCTATGAAGTGCTGGGGCATGCTCAGGACTGGGACCGAATCGAGTTTGTCGGCGAGCCGGAGAAAGGTGACTTCATTGCCTTGCAGTGTGTCGGGGAGCAGGTTGAAGCGGTGGTGGCCAAGGGGTATTCGGATGCCATGGCGCAGCTGTCGCAGCGGATGAAGCGGCCGTTGGGTCTGGATGAGGCACGCAAGCTGATCGGCTGAAACGCGCCTGCTTTTTTGCTTGGGTTCTTCGGGGGGGCGGATATCGAGCGCCGCCCGCGCGGCGCATCGCGAGCTAAGCTCGCTCCTACATCTGTTTCGGGCCAGTTATTCCTGTGCCATGGGCGCGCGACCCCTTTGGCGCCCGCATGAATATCGCGTCGTACAAACGAGGCGGTCGCGCGCAAATGCCACAGGCCT
>NZ_JANIAG010000257.1:0-5439 GCF_028682155.1 Pseudomonas sp. 39004 | reverse complement strand
ACCCTGCTCGCCCAACAGCACTACAACAGCTTCCGCGACCGCTTCGCCGACTGGCCGGTGACGGTCGAAGTGATGAGCCGCTTCAAGTCGGCCAAGGAAGTGGCCAGCGCTGCGGCAGACCTTGCCGAGGGCAAGATCGACATCCTCATCGGCACCCACAAGCTGCTGCAGGACGATGTCCGCTTCAAGGACCTGGGCCTGGTGGTGATCGACGAAGAGCACCGCTTTGGCGTACGCCAGAAGGAACAGCTCAAGGCGCTGCGCAGCGAGGTGGACATCCTCACCCTGACCGCCACGCCGATTCCACGCACCCTGAACATGGCCGTGGCCGGCATGCGCGACTTGTCGATCATCGCCACGCCACCGGCGCGACGCCTGTCGGTGCGTACCTTCGTCATGGAGCACAACAACAGCACGGTCAAAGAAGCACTGCTGCGTGAACTGCTGCGCGGCGGCCAGGTGTATTACCTGCACAACGATGTGAAAACCATCGAAAAATGCGCCGCAGACCTCGCCGAACTGGTGCCGGAAGCACGCATCGGCATCGGCCACGGGCAGATGCGCGAGCGCGAGCTGGAACAGGTAATGAGCGACTTCTACCACAAGCGCTTCAACGTGCTGATCGCCTCGACCATCATCGAGACCGGCATCGACGTGCCCAGTGCCAACACCATCGTCATCGAGCGCGCCGACAAGTTCGGCCTGGCCCAGTTGCACCAGTTGCGCGGCCGGGTCGGGCGCAGCCACCACCAGGCCTACGCCTACCTGCTGACCCCGGCACGGCAGAAGGTCAGCAGCGACGCCGAGAAGCGCCTCGAAGCCATCGCCAATACCCAGGACCTGGGGGCCGGTTTTGTTCTGGCCACCAACGACCTGGAAATCCGCGGCGCCGGCGAACTGCTTGGCGAAGGCCAGAGCGGGCAGATCCAGGCCGTGGGCTTCACCCTCTACATGGAAATGCTCGAACGCGCCGTCAAGGCGATCCGCAAGGGCAACCAGCCGAACCTGGAGCAACCGCTCGGTGGCGGCCCAGAGATCAATCTGCGCCTGCCAGCGCTGATCCCCGAAGACTACCTGCCCGATGTGCATGCACGGCTGATCCTCTACAAGCGCATCGCCTCGGCGGCCGACGAAGAGGGCCTCAAGGACCTGCAGGTCGAGATGATCGACCGCTTCGGCCTGCTGCCCGAGCCGACCAAGAACCTGATGCGCCTGACCTCGCTCAAACTGCAGGCGGAAAAGCTCGGCATCAAGAAAGTCGATGCCGGCCCCAACGGCGGTAAGCTCGAGTTCGAGGCCGAAACACCGGTCGACCCGCTGACCTTGATCAAGCTGATCCAGGGCCAGCCCAAACGCTACAAATTCGAAGGCGCCACCCAGTTCCGCTTCCTGGTCCCGATGGAACGCCCCGACGAACGTTTCAATACCCTTGAGGCGCTGTTCGAGCGCCTGACCCCACAGCCTGCCTAAGGAAGATCCATGCGTGCCATCCGTTGCCTGACCCTGCTGCTGGCGCTGTTCGCGCCAACAGCCTTCGCCGAAGGGGTGTATCAGGTAGAAATGATCCTGGTGCGGCAAAACAGCGTGCCCGCCTTCACCAGCCCGTTTGCGCCGGAAAACTGGCGCGCCGACGGCAACCCCCTGGACAAGGCGGCCGAGCGCCCGCTGGGCCTGGAGGACGAGGTCACCCGCCTGCAGGCCACCGCCGACTACACCGTGCTCATGCACAAGGCCTGGCAGCAACAGGCCGGCAGCGAGCCCAGCCGCATCGCCCTGAGCGAGGGTGAAGAGCAGTTCGGCCACTTCCCCATCGAAGGCAACCTGAGCATTGCCGAAGGCCGCTTCATTGCCGTACAGGCCAACTTCTGGGTCAACCAGCTCGACAGCAACGGTAGCGTGCTGCGCAGCGAGCAATTCAAGCAGAGCAACAGCAACGTCAAGGCCGGCCAGCTGACCTTCCTCGACGGCGGGCACCTGGCGGTGCTGCTGAAGGTGACCCCGGCCGGGATGCGCAAGTTGCCAGCGATGGACCCGGAGATGATGGAGCAGTGATGTGAGCGAGAGCGATGCGCAGTTCTTCGTCCGCGAGCATGACGGGTGGACGTTCACGTTTGACCGCAAAACCCTGCAGCGCGGCCTGGACTATGCCGAGGATGGCAGGAGCAAGATCGTATCGATCCTCAACCTGACCATCCGCGCTCAATGCGCGGGTTCCGGCGGCCGCGAATACTACCAACGCATCGAACTGGACATGACCGAGGACGGCCTTGAATGCGAGGGAACGTGCTCGTGCCCGGTCGGTGACAATTGCAAGCACTGCGCGGCGGCGCTCTATGTGCTGGAACGTGGCCCGGACTTTATCGAAGGCGCGCCAGACCAGCCCCTTGCTGCCACGCAGTCAGCGCAGCAATCCCTTGAACTGCCCCCCGAACTCGCGCACTGGGTGGAGGCGCTGGAACTACCAGCAGCACCCACTGCGGAGCCTGCAAAGCGAAAAGGCCCCGCACTCTACTACGTGGTGAGCAACAACCATGGCCAATGCATGCTCAGCGTTTTCAAAGGCACCCGGCAGGCCGATGGCACCTTGAAGCTGGGCCGCCCCAGTTCGATGCCCGAGCTCATCTACTACACGCCCAAATACGTGACCGATGAGGACTTGCGCGCACTGCGGCTGATCGATGCCCTCGGCAAGGATTACAGCCTGCCGATTGCGCGACTGGAAGGCAAAAAGGGCGCCGAACTCTATGAGTATGCGCTGGCCACCGGCCGCTTGCTGTACGACGAACAACAGGCTCCACTGGCCCAAGGCCCGGACCTGCCTGCCGAATTTCGCTGGGTGCGGCTGGACAACGGTAGCTATCGCGGCGCCTGGCACCATGATGAACATGCCCACCGGCTGGCACTGCCGCTCGACCCACTTTATTACGTGGACACCCAGAACGGGCAGACCGGCAAGCTGCTGCATGACCTTGACCCGTTCATTGCCAGTCAGTTGGCGAGCGCACCCACAGTTCCCGAGCACCTGATCATCCCGCTGAGCCATCGATTGAATGCGTTGAACCGGCAGGTACCGACCCCCACACCCGTGCGCAGCGAACAGATCGATGACATCCAGCCGCGCCCTCACCTGACCTTGGGCAGCCTCGAATTCAGCGCCTACATGCCCAAGACCGGCCGCATGCAGCGCCAGATGCAGCACCGCGCCGCGCTGTCGTTCGACTACGATGGCCTGCGCACCAGCGGCAGCGACGACAAGCCACTGACCCGCCTGGTGGATGCCACCAGCCAGCGCATTCGCCGCCATCCCAAAGCCGAGCAGGCACTGCGCAAAGCCTTGCGCGACCTGGGCTTCAAGGCCGCCACCCGGCAGAGCAAAGCCCTGCCCGACAGCGCCGGCGAGATGCACCAGTTGCCGGATGACGAAGCCTGGCTGCACTTTGCCCGCAACGACTTGGCGCGCCTGCGTGAAGACGGCTGGGTGATCGATATCCACCGTGATTTTGCCTTCAACCTGCAAGAGGTGGACGACTGGTACGCCAACATTGACGAAGCCCCCGGCCATGAATGGTTCGACCTGGAGCTGGGCATCGTGGTCGATGGCCAGCGCCACAGCCTGCTACCGATCGTGCTGCAGTTACTGCGCAGCAACCCGGAGCTGCTGCGCGCCACCGAACTGGCCCGGCGCAGCGATGACGAACACCTGCTGATCGACCTCAACCGCGGTCGCCTCGACAGCCCTGCGTTGCGCGTCGCCCTGCCCTACGGCCGCATCAAGGCCGTCATGGGCACCCTTGGCGAACTGTACCTGCATGAACACGCCGCAGGCCCCTCGCTGCGTCTGGACCGCGCCGATGCCGCGCGCCTGAACGAACTCGATCACCTGCCGTTGCACTGGGAAGGTGGTGCGCATGTGCGCGATTTGGGCAAGCGCTTGCGCGACGCGCGCGACCTGCAGGTCGAGCCGCCCACGCAGTTGAACGCCACCCTGCGCCCCTATCAGCAACAAGGCCTGAACTGGTTGCAGGCCCTGCGCGAAATGGGTACCGGCGGCATCCTCGGCGATGACATGGGCCTGGGCAAGACCCTGCAGGCCCTGGCGCACCTGCTGCTGGAAAAACAATCCGGGCGCCTGACCGCCCCGGCCCTGGCCGTGATGCCGACCAGCCTGGTACCGAACTGGCTCGACGAAGCCCAACGCTTCGCCCCCGACCTGCGCGTGCTGGCGCTACACGGCCCGGGGCGCAGCAAGCATTTTGCCGCGCTGCATGACTACGACCTGGTCCTGACCACCTACGCCCTGGTACCCCGCGACCTCGAACACCTGCGCGCGCAGCCTTGGCACTTGCTGGTGCTCGACGAGGCGCAGAACATCAAAAGCAGCACCAGCAAGGCGGCCCTCGCCGTCTGCGAATTGCAGGCCGAACAACGCCTGTGCCTGACCGGCACGCCCATGGAAAACAACCTCGGCGAGTTGTGGTCGATCTTCCACTTCCTGATGCCTGGCTGGCTGGGCGACCTCAAGCACTTCAACCAGGACTACCGGACCCCGATCGAACGCCATGGCGATACCGAGCGCCTGGCCCACCTGGCCAGCCGCATCCGCCCGTTCCTGCTGCGCCGAACCAAAGAGCAGGTAGCCACCGAGCTGCCTGCCAAGACCGAAATGGTCCACTGGGTCGAGCTCAGCGATGCCCAGCGCGATACCTACGAGGCCGTGCGCGTGGCCATGGACAAGAAGGTTCGCGACGAGATTGCCCGCAATGGTGCCTCGCGCAGCCAGATCATCATCCTCGACGCCCTGCTCAAGTTACGCCAGGTGTGCTGCGACCTGCGCCTGGTGAAGGGCGTTGAAACCAAGGGCAACCAGGCAGACAAGGGCAAGCTCGGGGCGCTTCTGGAAATGCTCGAAGAGCTGCTCAGTGAAGGCCGCCGGGTATTGTTGTTCTCCCAGTTCACCTCGATGCTGGCACTGATCGAGCAGGAACTGCAGAAGCGCAAAGTCCGTTACAGCCTGCTGACCGGCGACACCCGTGACCGCCGCACACCGGTGCAGGCATTCCAGCAGGGGGACAGCGAGGTGTTTCTGATCAGCCTCAAGGCAGGTGGCACCGGGCTGAACCTGACGGCTGCAGACACGGTGATCCACTTCGACCCCTGGTGGAACCCGGCCAGCGAGAACCAGGCCACCGACCGCGCTTACCGCATTGGCCAGGACAAGCCGGTGTTCGTGTTCAAGCTGATCACCCGCGGCACCGTGGAAGAGAAAATCCAGTTGTTGCAGCAGGAGAAGGCGGCACTGGCCTCAAGCCTGCTCGATGGTGGGCAGGCAGGGCAGTGGCGGTTGGGGGATGAGGAGATCGAAGCACTGTTCGCGCCGCTGCCTGGCAAGCGCGGGCGCTGAGCTTACGGCGTCCGCTTGGGGTTTTCGGCGCCTTCAGA
>NZ_JANIAG010000256.1:0-5544 GCF_028682155.1 Pseudomonas sp. 39004 | reverse complement strand
CTGGGGCCGCTACGCGACCCTTTCCGACCGGTCCGGCGCCCCGGCAAGGCCGCTCCTACACGGGCCCCAACACCCGCTCCAGCTCCGCCGCCCGGTCACGGGTCATGTCCATCACGCATGTGCCGCCTTCCAGCTGCGCCATGGTCCCGCCACTGGCCTGCACATGGAACATACAGTTGCCATCACGGTAGGCCATCCACTTGCGCTGTACATCCCGAAGGCTCTTCTGCTGCCCGGCATCCAGCTTGCCCATCAGTTGCTTGTACACCCGGTTCAGGCGCTGGTCCTGCACGTGGGTCTCGGCGTTGATGCACTCGCTCATGGCCAGGGTGCTGGAGGCCTTGTCCATGCACTGCCCATAGGCCGGCGTATAGTCGTCCGCGACAGCCAGCGGCAGCACGCAGGCCAGTGCCAGGCCTGCCAGGTAATGCTTGATCATGCAAACCCTCCTTGTGAGTATCAAAATGACTGCGGTTGCTCCGGCGGCATCAGCACCTTGCCCGGCTCGAAACGCAACGACGGCATCTGCGTGGCGGCATACAACGCCACCCCCAGCGCAGCAATCAAGGCCACATCAAGCCAGCGCCAGCCAGGCATGTCGGCTGCGCTGCGGGCCTTCCAGCAATGCCAGGCCTGGCCCGCGCAGAACACCACGATTGCTGCCAACCACAGATAGAAGCCCGCACCAAAGCCGGTGCGGGCATTGAAGTCGTAGCTCTGGCTGTCTGGCAGGCGGTCGATGCCAAAGCTGCTGGCGGCCAGATACAGCGCGGCCAGCCCGCACACCAACGCCATCCGACGGAACCGCTGGTGGGCAAGAATTGCCACCGCCAACAACGGGTTGGCGAACCACTGGTACAACCCGAACGGCATGCCCCAGGGACCGTACAGCAACATCTGCAAGGCCGGCATGTGGCGGCCGCCACTCATCAGCGCGCCATCGAAAAAAAGCGCGAGCAGGTACAGAAGCAGGCTGATGCTCAGGTAGAAAACGGGCAAGGGGCACACCTGGGGGAAAACGGGACAGGCTGCGACCATAACCCAGGCCCTGCCCCGCTTCCAGATCTAAGTAGGTGCCGCGAAAGGCCTACTACGGTGGTGTGATACCGGGCGGGCGTTGATGCTCGCTACAGCATCAAGCAACAGGTGGCTCCAGCAGCAGGCCGTAGATACCCGAGTCGGACAGCTCGCCGGCCACGCACCAACGCGCCCGCAAGGTACCTTCGAGCACGAAGCCTTGACGCTCCAGCGTGCGTGCCGAGCCCTGGTTGCGCGGGTCGATTTCGCCCTCAAGGCGGCGCATGTGCAGGGTATGGGCAAGGTAGTCGATGAAGCAGGTCAATGCTTCGTCCATGTAGCCCCTGCCCTGCACGGCGCTGGCCAGGCAGTAGCCGATTTCGCCACGACGGGAAACGTCGTCGATATTGAACAGTTGGACCATGCCGATCAGTTCGCCGTTGTCACGGCGGTACATGCCTAGCTTGAGCTGGTCGCCATTGGCATAGGCTTCACGGTCAGCGGCCAGTGCGCTTTGGGCCTCGGCGAGGTCTTGCCAGGGTGCATGATGCCAATAACGCATGACCTCGGGGTCGGCCATGATCGCCAGCCATTGCGCGGCATCGCCATGACGCATCGGGCGCAATTGCAGGCGGGGGCTGTCGAGGCAGAGGTCACTGGGGAAACTGCGGGGTGGGGTCACGCCGGATCTCCTGTCCATTGCTGGGGAGATGACAGTTTAACGTCAAGCGGGGCGGCTGGGGGATGCCTTGGGGTTTTATAGTGTTTTTGGGATCATTTGGGGGGCTTGCGGTGGGGCGCAAATCGAGCGCCGCCCCCGCGGCGCGGGATTTCAACCCTGCAAACCCTGCGACATACCCTTGGCACTCCAGCACCACTCACAGCCAGACCGCATCCCAATGTGGATAATCACCAGCTCTAGCTACCAAACCAGCTCTTATCGGATTGGCAATGATGTATCTGGCGACCCTGATTATTTCTTCATCATGGCGCAAAGCGTGATCGTGATAACCAGCCTGCCAGATGGGTGCAACCTTTGCTCCGGCTTTGCGCAAAGCATGGCTGGATCGGGACTTGAATCGTTGCATCAATGTCCTGAGCGTCACTTCTTTCAGCTCCAGCAGCCAATGTATATGGTCAGGCATTACTACCCAGGCCAACGATCGGCAGTGGTGCTCCTGATCTGCTCTGCGAAGGTGATGGATCACCAGGCGTGCAAACCGGAAGTTCCGGAACAAGGGGCGACGCAGGTGGGTAACTGAAGTCAGTATGTAAAGCCTGCCAGGCTCAGAACATCTTCCACGACGGAGCAGGCAGCCATGAGGGTTGGCCATGCGGTCATCCTTGAACAAGTATTTACTGGAGCAGGATAGTCATGGCTTGGTAGCGGGGCCGGGGATTAGGTTTACAGGATGTGAGGGTGTATCTGCAGGGCTGGGGACTGCATCATGGCCACTGGGGGCTTGGTTGGGTTTTGCGGTGTGGCGTAGATCGAGCGCCGCCCGACAGGCCATTCAGGATGACCCTCTCGCGGGTACAGGCCACTCAGTAACCTCAAGCCACCTCAGCCCCGTCATCCGGCCAATGCGGCTCGTTAGCCCCTGGTGGGGTCAGCGGCGGTAGCCCATAGGCCGCGCGAGCATCGTCGCAGCTAGGGTTATGCACCCCACCCTCCCACGACGCTTCAAACTCTCGGCAAGGGCTCGAGCGGTTGGCGTAAATGGTACACGCCACCTCTTTGCCGATCTCGCCCGCAAGGCCCACGCAGCGGCAAGGCTTGGCATCGGTGCCAATCATGGCAACCCGGGTGGGGTTGATCTGCACCACCAGGTCGTCAGGCACAACGCCCCCGGCAGACTGGCATTCGCCCCAGAAGAAGGACACACGGAAGTACCCGCAGCAGGCGCCGCAGTCAAGGCAAGGATTATATTCGGACATGAGGCCACGGAGGGAAGGTTGTTGTTATCGGGGCAGGGCCCGCTGCGCCATTTTCAATCCAACCGGGGCCGGCTGGATAGAGGGGCAATGCAAAAAAAATCGCCGCTGATCCGGGAAGCCCGAAGCCCGAAAAACAGGCGGCCAGCCCACTGGATGGCCGCCCGCCTGACCTATCGCAGGGCCTTGTAAGTGCTGGCATCCCAGTGTTGCAGGCCAAGGCCTTCGCCTGGGTCATAGCTTTCGCCGCTCACTTGGCTGAAGTGCGCCTGGGCTTCGCCGCAGTGCACCAGCCGGTCGTCCTTGCTGCCTTCGGTGATGACGGTATACGACTGGCTACGCATGGCCTGGTAGTGCTCATCGGCAGTGGCCATGGCCAGGTGATGCTGCATCAACTGGTCGTCATCCAGCGCCAGTCGCTTGCCCAACTCGACACCCCAACGGGTCAGGCAGACTTCGGCGAAATGCCGCACGATCAACCCAGGCTCGATCAACACCTTGCCATCGCCCGCGCCATCGACCGACGCATTGCCGACCAAGGTGGCATGCCGGCCCGGCATCGGATAAATGCATATGTGCGTGCCGCTCTCTACAGAGGGGATCACGCAGGCAAAACCTTTGGAGCGCTCATCCCGCGAATAGAAACCGACGTACTCTCTGACATTGCCCGCCAGTTTCACCCGTTGCGTGTGGATGTTGCCAATCCCTGGCACCGGGTCGATGGCAAAGATGTTGACCGGGATATCCCGCAGCACCGGGTCTTGCGCCATCGCATTGGCCAGCATATGGCAACTGATACCACCCCGGCTCCAGCCCACCAGGTTGACGTGGGTGGGCAGGCGCGGCTTGCGGAACATGCTGATGATCTGCTCCTGCAGCTCCTGTGGGGTTGGGTGGCGGTCTCCATAGTCGTAGGTTCGCCAGAACCAGGATGCCGTTGCGGACGCATCCGGGATCGGTACGCCCGCGTCTTTGAGCCATGTGTACGCTTCCTCGCTGAGCTTGGTGCGCTGCCAGTTACTTTCGCCTTTGATGACCTGCAGCACATGGTTCACGTTTTCGTCCCAACCGCGACCGAACAACTGGCCACTCCAGTTGAAGTAGCCACCCGGCTCGACGAACAGGTTGTCGTCCTGAAGGTTGCCGCTGCCAGGCCCATCGACTGCAATCCAATGGGCGAACTCGCGCCCCTGATCGTTGCTGGCCAACGTCGAGACCAGTTCACCGTTCCAGAAATTGGGGTTTGCTTCATCGAAACGGTTGGAAGCGGTACCGCAGAAATAGGCTGTGAATGCACTCATTTGAATACCTGAACAGGAAGAAATGAGTGCTGAAGGTATTGGTGTGCATGACGGGCAGGAATACGGAAGGCCAGCCTACTGCCCGATGGGGGCCGCGTAGCGGCCCCGGGCGATTTACTTGCGGGTCAGGCCATCGGCCCTGAACATCTGGCGGATACCGCGGATCGCCTGGCGAATACGGTCCTGGTTCTCGATCAGGGCAAAACGCACGTGGTCGTCGCCATAATCACCAAAGCCGATGCCTGGCGACACACAGACCTTGGCCTCGGCCAGCAGCTTCTTGGAAAACTCCAGCGAGCCCAGGTGCGCATACTCCGGCGGAATCTTCGCCCAGACGTACATCGACGCCTTGGGGTTTTCGACCATCCAGCCCAGCTCGTGCAGCCCCTTCACCAGCAGGTTACGGCGCTGACGGTACTGCTCGGCGATGTCCCGCACGCACTGTTGGTCACCTTCCAGCGCGGCGATGGCGGCCACCTGCAAGGGCGTGAAGGTGCCGTAGTCGTGGTAGCTCTTGATGCGTGCCAGGGCATTGACCAGCTCTGGGTTGCCCACCATGAAGCCGATACGCCAGCCGGCCATGTTGTAGCTCTTGGACAAGGTGAAGAATTCCACCGCGATGTCCTTGGCCCCGGGCACCTGCATGATCGACGGGGCTTTCCAGCCGTCGTAGACGATATCGGCGTAGGCCAGGTCATGCACCACCAGCACGTCATACTGCTTGGCCAGGGCCACCACCCGCTCGAAGAAGTCCAGCTCGACGCACTGCGCGGTGGGGTTGGACGGGAAGCCGAGGATCATCATCTTCGGCTTGGGGATGGACTCGCGTATGGCCCGCTCGAGCTCATTGAAAAAATCCACACCCGGCACCAGTGGCACCGAACGCACCTGGGCGCCGGCAATCACTGCACCATAGATGTGGATCGGGTAGCTGGGGTTGGGGACCAGCACCGTGTCGCCCTGGTCGAGGGTAGCGAGCATCAGGTGGGCCAGGCCTTCCTTGGAGCCGATGGTGACGATGGCTTCGCTTTCCGGGTCGATGTCGACCTCGTAGCGCTCCTTGTACCAATTGGAGATGGCCCGACGCAGGCGCGGAATGCCGCGGGAGGTGGAGTAGCCGTGGGTGTCTTCGCGCTGGGCGACCTGCACCAGTTTCTCGACGATGTGCGGGGGGGTGGCGCCATCGGGGTTGCCCATGCTCAGGTCGATGATGTCTTCGCCACGGCGGCGGGCGGCCATCTTGAGCTCGGCCGTGATGTAGACTGGCAAACCGCGGCTTTCGGGGCCAAAC